>JAAFHG010000009.1 GCA_013297585.1 Chitinophagales bacterium | reverse complement strand
GCGTAAGTAGAGGTGTGTGTGAAATAGATGCTGATGGTAATTTGGTAGGTATTGATGAAACAACATCTATCTATAAAAAAGATGCTGAAATAGTAGCAGATATTGAAGGTGGCACTAAAACTTTATCTCCAGATACAAAAGTGAGTATGAACTTCTTTTGCTTTGGCAAAAGCTTTGTAGCCTTATCAGAAGAATTATTTGAGGTGTTTCTTGACACACAAATTGCGGTGCCAAAATCAGAGTTCTACATACCTAAAATAGCCGATGAATTTATAAAAAGCGGTAGAGGTAAAGTAGAAGTAATTGGTACAGATGCAAAATGGTTTGGCGTTACTTACAAAGAAGATGCAGAAGGTGTAAAAGCAAGTGTACATGCTTTGGTAAATGCTGGTGAATATCCTGCTAGCCTTTGGGGTTAATACTTTAGTAGACTTATAACTATAAAACAGAAAGGGTTTCAAAATTGAAACCCTTTCTGTTTTTAGCTATTACTATCTTTTTAACCAGTTACGTGGATTTTGGTATTGTGTCTTCTCATTCATTACTTGGAATTCAAATTCACCTTCGTTCTGCGCATTTGCACCCACTTTACCTAATATTGAACCAGCCTTTACAGATTGGCCTTTACTCACATTTGCCGAAGCAAGACGATTGTACAACGTAAAGTATTTACCATGCTTTATAAGTACAGCTTGATAGTCGCTTTCTAAATCAAACACTGCACTTACTTCACCGTCTGCCACACATTTTACACTAGCACCAACGTTTGTAATAATGTAAATTCCTTGGTTATCTGCTTTCAGTTTTGTTCCAGGAATTGTCTGTATGCCAAATTCTCCAGAAACGCTTCCGCCGTCAACAGGCCAAGGTAATTTGCCTCTGTTATTCTCAAAGTTCAAGCTCATGGTCAAGCCTTCCTTTGTAGACTCGAATACACTTGCGCTACGCTCTATTGGTTTCGAAGCGGTTACTCCAGTTGTTACATCTGCAGGTTTTTGCTTATTACTATTATTTTTAGCATTGTTTTTTACTAATGCATCTTGCCTCTCTTTATCTAGTCTGTCTTTTTCACGTTTTTGCTCCTCTAAGCTAGCCGCTCTTAGTTTTGCCAAACGTTCTCTTTCTTTACGTTGTGCTTCTTCAATTTCGCGTCTTACGGCTGCTTTAATAGCATTCGCTAATTTTTGATTTTCTTTTTGTCGTTTGGTTATTTGTGCGGTAATATCTTGTTCTTGGTCTTTAAGTTGCGTTACAACTTGGTCTTTTTCTTTTTTATCTATTTCTAATACTTGCAATTGGCTGCTTTCGCTTTGTAGTGCACCAGCTTTTTCTTTTTTATTATTTGCAAGCGTAATAGTGGTTTGCTTTAGTAAATCTTGTGTTTTGATAATGGTTTGCGCTTGTGTTTCTCTATTTTGCCTGTAGCTTTTTAAATAAGCCATACGTTTAATGGCATCGTTAAAATTTTCAGCTGAAAAAAGAAAGTTTAAGTATTCGTTACTGCCACGGTTTTTGTAGGCAAATACAATACTTTTAGCGTAATTTATTTTTAAAGTATCTAATTCTTTATTGAGTCTATAAATCTCTCTTTCGTTTAAGAAAAGCGTTTCTTCTAGTATTTTAACGTCTTTTCTAATATTGTTTATCAAGCTTTCACGTGCTTTTATTTTGTTTTGTACCGCTTGATAGGCACGTAGGGCCGCTTTTTTATTGCCTTTTATAGATGCTAGTTCATTGTTCAGGTCGTTAATTTCACGCTGAATCTGTTGTTGTTGCTTTTGCAATTCATCACGTGACTGCGCATTTAGCTGACTAAATGAGAAAACAATACAGCCTAAAACCAACAACAGTTTTTGTAACATGCAACTAAAAATTTAAAGCGTAAAACGAGGGTAAATTTCTATAACGATAAAGATGCAAATAAATTATAGACGCTTGTAATTTTTAGGCATTGAAAACATATAGTTTAACGGTTCATTAAATTTATAATCCTTAAAATTTAAGTAAATATCCAATTTGGATTTTTGCGAAACAGAAACGCTTCTATAAGTAGCAAAATGCACACCGTCTTTAAATTCATATTCACTAAATGTAATATCGCAGGTTCTGTTTTGAAAAGGGTCTATATCGTCTAGTTTACTATGTGTGGGTTTAAAGTCATCTGTGTCTAGTGTAATTAAGTGCTTAAAC
Organism: Chitinophagales bacterium; assembly: GCA_013297585.1. Lineage (GTDB taxonomy): Bacteria > Bacteroidota > Bacteroidia > Chitinophagales > Chitinophagaceae > Parasediminibacterium. The sequence continues at coordinate 22,106 of JAAFHG010000009.1, read as the reverse complement.
ACTTTACCCACCATATTTACTAATAGCTGTTTTTCTGATGCTTTGTAGGAGACAATATTTGATGTAATAAATATTGGGTTTCCCACCAATACATCTTGTAAAGTAAAGTAGTCAAAAGGTATTTGTGTAGATTCTTGTAAATAAGCAATAGAACGCCGTTGAATTGTTTTTTTAAGAACATTTGCCAATATGATACTGTCTTTTGTAACTAAAACTCGCATAGCTACACCAACAATTGGTGCGGTTACTGTAACAAATATTGCACTGTCTTTTTTCATACTTAGGTGGCAAGTAACCTTTTGGCTAGTTTCTTGCCCCTCGTAGTCTACTTTTATTTTTGCATTAAACGTCGTAAAGTCGATTTTCTTTTTTACCACCTTACTCATTATATCTTTTACAATTGCCGAAGAATCTACTTTCTCCACCTCTTTAATTACAATTGTTTGAACTGTATCTTTCTTACTAATGGCGGCATTAATTGTTTGTACCTTTTTTACAGGCTTACAAGCAAATAATACTAAAATAATAGAAGAAAAAACTATTAGATATTTCATGGTGCGAAGTTATTGTTTTCCAGTACTACCAAATCCACCAGCGCCTCTAACAGTTTCGTTAATATTTTCCACTATAACTAACGCAACTTGTTCAACTTTTTGAAATACCATCTGGGCAATTCTATCGCCATTATTAATGGTTTGTACGTCGTTTGATAGGTTTATAAGAATCACTTTTATTTCGCCTCTATAATCAGCATCTATAGTGCCAGGCGTATTTAGGCAAGTAATGCCTTGTTTTATAGCAAGGCCACTTCTGGGTCTTATTTGCGCTTCATAGCCTTCTGGAATTTCTAAAAATAAACCCGTAGCTACCAGCGTTCTTTCTAAAGGTGCAAGTTGTATAGGAGCTGTAATAAATGCTCGTATATCCATGCCAGACGAACCACTTGTAGCATATGCTGGCAGTTCATTGCTAGAGGTATTAATAATTGGTACTTGTAGTTGCATAAAGCAAAAATAAGTTTGAAAGCTATTGCACACTATATTTGAGCTAGATTAAAATGTTATGGCAACCACAATTAGCGATTTGAAAAAGTATTGGGTAGATATACCAAGTACTGTGAGATATTTTCTTGTAAAAGCTGTGTTATGTTTTCTTATTTGGAAGGCTGTATATCACTTGTATATTAAACCTAATAGATTGTTAGATGTGCCACTTACTGTACAAACTGCAAGCAATACGCAGCAAGCCCTCGCATTAATTTACCCAGAAAAACAATTTACTTATAAAGAAGTAATTACACATAATAAAGCCGATTTCTTTGGTATTTCTATAATGGCAAATGGCAAAAAAGTAATCTCAATATTAGATCCTTGTAACGGTTTAGAATTGTATATCCTTTATATACTGTTTATTATTTGCTTACCTAGCAATTGGAAGCGAATGTTATTATTCATCTGCTTAGGTATTGTGGGGATTTACTCACTTAATATAGCTAGGTGTGTGGTTTTAGGTATGCTAAATATTAACAGAAGCCTTTATGTTGATTTTGCGCACCACTATTTATTTACAATGGTAGTTTATATTGCCATTTTTGCGGGCTGGGCTTTATACATTAATAAGACTACACTTAATGAAACAGACTAAATCATTTTTTCAACCGCAATGGATTGCTTTGGTGCTTATTATTGCTATTCCTGCAATTGTTAATCAGGTATATTTTGATAAGCCATCGTATAAAGCCAATACTACAGACTTTAAAAATACGTTTGAGGTGGCTTTGGTAATAAGTGTAGCCGTTATTGGCTATTATGGGTTTAGAAACTTACAACAAAAATGGCCACTGAATATTTGGAAGGCTGTTTATGTACTTAGCGTTTCTTTTTTAGCTATTGCAACTTTTATAGAGGCCTTTATTTATAGCTATAGTTATAAGGGACAGTTTAGATTTATGTCCGTAAAGCAATTGCTTTTTAGTCCTATTTTGTATGTGTTGCTTTTAATTATATATACTAAAATGGCAAAAAAAAAGAACGCTTAAAAAGCGTTCTCTTCTCCAACTATCATGTTTTTCGCTGTCTTCACTACTATGTGAAAATCTAATGCATTATTCCAAACCTCAATATATCTGAGATCGTTATCAACTCTTGTTTGTAACATCTCTATTTCTTTGGTTTCGCCTCTATGACCATTTACTTGTGCCAAACCAGTAATGCCTGGTTTTACGAGGTGTCTAAGGTTGTACTCATCAATGTGCTTTTCAACCTCTTCGTTCATTAAAACAGCATGTGGTCTTGGACCTACAACAGACATTTCGCCTTTTAGAACATTAATAAACTGAGGCAATTCATCTAAACTTGTTTTTCTTAAAAATGCACCAATTTTAGTAATACGGTTATCATTTATGGATGCCTGCTTAAATTTACCATTCTCGTCTAAATGCTCGCTGTCAGGCTTCATTGTACGAAACTTAATACACTTAAATACCCCGTTACCAACACCATGTCTATCTTGCAAAAAGAAAACTGGGCCTTTAGAGGTAAATTTAATAATAACTGCAATAATTGGGAACAACCAACTAAAAATTAAAATGGTTGCTGTTACAGAAATAGCCAAGTCGAAAGCCCTTTTAGCTAAATTGCTATTAATTGCCTCGCCTCTTTCAGAAAGAAATTCAATGTCCACTGGTGCTTCAAAAGTAGAACCAGTAATTCTAACTATTTGTCTTTCAGCTATTTTACTTGGTAAAATTCTTGCTAACATATAGGTTTTATTTTTAGATTAATTACTAAAATTAGTATCAATTTAAACAAATGTACAGAAAATATTTCAATTAAGATAACAGAAATTTATAGGATTACAAAAAAATAATACAAAAACTGGATTTTTATTTCAGAAAAATAGAAATTATTAAAATTTATAACGCATTCATTGTTCAAATCAATCGCACTTATACTACTACATATATTTACTATATTTGCCAGTTATTATTTAGTTTTTAATAGTATACTTGCGTAAGCAACTAAGCCTTCTTCTCTACCTACAAAGCCCATTTTTTCTGTAGTAGTTGCTTTTATTGAAACATCTTTTACAGTAAGATTCAGAATTTGTGCAATTGTTGCCTGCATATCTGCTACATAAGGTTTTATTTTTGGCGCTTCTAAACAAAGAGACGCATCAATATTTACAATCGCATAGCCTTCTGCAGTAATTAAATCGTAACTTTTTTTCAGTAAAATTTTACTGTCAATATCTTTAAAATCAGATGAAGTATCAGGAAAATGAACACCAATGTCGCCAAGGCAAGCAGCACCAAGCATAGCATCGCAAATTGCATGTAGCAATACATCTGCATCGCTGTGGCCAAGTGCACCTTTGCTGTGTGGAATTTTAATGCCTCCAATCCATAAATCTCTGCCTTCTACCAGTTGATGAAAATCTACACCAAATCCTATTCTCATAATGCTTGTTTTAATAAAATTGGCTGTTACCAGCTTTTGAGCATGGAACAGCCAATTGGTTTAATGTGGAAAATATTTTTTTGAATACTTAATTCTCAGAATTGCCGTCTAAATCGAATGTGATACCAAAACGTAATGTATTTGACAATGGATTACGTGTAATACCTTGACCAGAAGGCACTAAGTATGAAAAATTGATACCAATTACATTGTATTTTAAACCCGCACCAAACGTGAAATATTTACGATTACCTTGGCTTACGTTTTCGTAAAAATAACCTGCACGTACAGCAAATTGATCATTATAAACATATTCAGCACCTAGCGATACTTGAAACTTTTTTAACTCATTACCAAAGCCACCAGCATCACCAAACGATGAGAAATAGCTGCTAATAACACTTTTATTTCTATAACTAGCAAGCGATGCAGAGTCTGTGCTTGTATTGCCAGTTGCTAGTGGTGGTGTTGGTACTAGTAATCTATTTGCGTCTAGTGCAAATGTCAACTTATTGGTTTCGTCAAATACGCTTGTATAAGCAACACCAATACCTAAATTAGCAGGTATATAATCTTTATTATTCGCATCGTTTGTATAACCAATTTTTGAACCCAAGTTTGATAGCACAATACCATAATTAAATCCACTGCCTTCTTTGGTAGTACCATCGTGGTATAAAGAAATGTCGCCAGCAAAAGCACTTCCGGGTTTATAAACGACACCGCTATTATTAGGATCGCCATTTGCAAGGCTACTTCGTATATATCTTAGTGCAACACCTAAGCTCAAGTTTTCCTTTAGTTTTCTTGAATAGCCAAAATCAAGGCTCAATTCATTTGGTCGAAAACTTGCTAAAGTATTACCAGCAAAATCAGTAAACTGAATATTTCCGAGGCTAAAATATCTTAAAGTAGCAGATAGCGCTTCATCATCGCTTATTTTATAATATCCTGTGCCACTAGCTAGATACACATCGTTCAATCCTAAGTCTTTAAGCCAAGGTGTGTATGTAAAACTTACACCAGATTTTGCTTTGTTAAATGGTGTTTTGGCCAAATTCCAATAACCTGAATTGGCATCTGGTGTGGTAGCAATACCAACATCACCCATACCACCTGCTCTTGCATCTGGTGAAATACGAAGAAAAGGCACAGCAGAGGTTACAACGTTTAAATCGCTTGTTTGGGCTTGGGCTAAAATAGCTGATGAAGAAGCTACTAATACAAATAGCAGTTTTTGCAGTGATGAAGTTTTCATCTAATTGATTAAATTTTATATTACAGAAAATAAAAGAAATAATTACACGCTAGCAAAAATGCTTGAAAATGTAATCAAATTAGGTAGAAATTACGCCATTTACACTGTTTAAAGTAGATATAATTTTTGGGTTGATTCAGCTTTGCCACTGTTTGAAGTTACAATAATACGATAGATATAGACACCTCTACCAATTTTTTCGCTGCTAAAATTGTCTTTTCCATCCCATTCTATTTCTGCACTTCTATTTCCTATGGTATTAATAGTACGTTTTATTTGGTGTACTAGTTTGCCGCTTACGCTAAAAATATTAATAAGTACGTTCAAGTTTTCGCCCGGTTGGTTGTGTTCGAACCAAAAAGTTGTTTTACTGGTAAATGGATTTGGATAATTATAAACGTGACTAATCTGCAATTGTTGTTTTTTAGCCACAGTAAATTCTATAATTGTTTCACTTGAGTTATTAAAAACGTCCCAAGCTTTAATTTTTAGTGTATGCAAGCCTTCACTTAGCGTGGCAAGTTGATAGCGTATTTGCCCCTCTTGAAAACTATTCAAAGCTGCTTCATAGTAGTCATTCAGTTTAATACTATTTTTTTCGTCACCATCTAAAATGGCTGTTATATCATGACCAATACCTGTACCTACTGTGTTTATGCCAGATGAGTCTTTTAGTTTTAATATCAAAATTGGTGTTTCGTTTGTTAACCCACCATTTACAAATTTATCATCGTTTAAGTAGGCTTTTACTGTAGGGCCATCTTTATCTGTAAACGAACTATTGCTGCTACCGCCAATGTAAAAACTAGTGTTATAGCCTGCTGCATCTTTACTATTGCCATCATCTGCATACAAGCTTATTTTACCTTGCCCTACTTGGTAGTTAATATCTTTAGGTATCATGCACGAAAAACTAAAATTGCCATTGGTAACCGTTGCCTTGCCTTTGTATAAAAAGTTGGTTTGTTGGCTAAAACTAGTTACAGGGCTAGCCGCATCGTTACCTTTGGTAGTAATAGTTTGTGGCTTATCAAAAATAATTGCATTTACAGTGCCATTAAAATTACTTAAAGCATTGCCAGTAGCATCGGTAACTAAGCCGCCAAATGTATATTTATTAAGGGCTTTTAATGTATCAGTGCTAGAAATTGGTTGATTGTTAATGGTTGTAATTTGCAGTTTATTATCCGGAAAAGCTAAACGCATGGCTGGGTCGCCAAGAAGTGTAAATTTTCTGTTGTTGGTAATATCTGCTAATGTTTGATAGGTATAGTTTTTGGCTCTTTTTACAGCTTCACCTAATGTTAAATATTTACCTGAAGCATCGGGCTGCAAAGCAATAGTTAGGTAATTATTGTTGATGACTTTATTGCTAAATGCAAATACAATACGTGTAGTAGTCATTAATGCAATAGCACCATTATTACTTTGAGTTAATAATTGCCCGCCAATAGATGTTTTAGTAGGATCATCGTATGGCGCAAAATCGCAAGTAGCAGTAATAAAAAGCGGCAGTTTATTAGCGTTAGAAATTTTATTTAAAACATCTTGGTCAAAAATGGCTTCATCAGCAAGGCGTTGGTAACCACCATGGCCAGTATAATTGAACAATAAAGTGCCATTAAAAAGCTGATTAATAATAGCCGTATTTACTTCAGGATATCTTGCGCCGCTGCTACTACTTGCTACATTAAAAGCATCGAGGTAAATTTTGTTTTTGTTAATGTTCCCATATACCGTACTAGCATTCGTTGAAATCAATTCAGCGTCGCTCAAATGCGTGTTATTGTCTTTATCATCAGCTATAAATGTAGCGGTATTGCGCCAAGCTCCTAGTGATTGCTTGCTTTGGTAATTAATAATTTTATCTACCATTATTTTGGCTTCGCCAATAGCAGTTGCGGGTATTCTACCAATGCCAATATCTAGCAGGCTTACTGGGCTTGTATTAGTAATGTTGTCAGCATCGTCAAGTAGGCCGAAAAAATCATCAGACGTGTAAGTAGATAATGGGTCTAAAGCAATGTTATTTTCGTAGCAAGGCACCAAATTGCTGTTATTGGCTACTCTATTTTTATAGTCAAATGAAGCACTGCCAAACAGTAGTAAATACTTTGGTCTTTTGGTAGAATCTGCACCTGCTTTATCGTAGTACATTTTTACAAAATCACGTATGGCAGTTGGGTCTGCAGTGCCGCCAGCAAACTCGTTAAAAATTTGTATAGTACTTACTACCAATGCTTTATAACCGTTTTGCTGTGTATGAAAAAGTGCTAATCTTTTCGCTTCGTTGATAAAAGATGGATGCGTGATAATTAAATAATTAACAAGGCTACTATTATGCAGGTTTTGGTTTTCTACTTTACCAATAACTGTTGGTGTTAAATAGTTGGTATTGTTAAAAGCAATGTACTCTTTTAACGTGCTACTACTATTTGTAAATGTGGTTTGGTTATTGGCATAAATAGTTGCCATTTTTTGTGGCTGATAAATATTGGAAACATCCCAAACGCTTGTATTATTGTTAGCATTACTAATAGTAAATGTTGTTGCACTATTCGCTTTTACGCTTTGCCAATCTCTAAAAAGCAATTGTCCATTTGAAGGTATTATGATTGCTCTTTTACTGTGTACTTCAAACCAATTGAGCCATGCTTGTGCAGCTGCATTGGCAGGTGTAAATGTGGCATTAAGATTTACATTTGGCGTAGCCGATAGAAAACTATTTTGCGAAGTAACTGTAGCCGCAAACACATCTAAAAAATTGCCAGAATTTGCAGGCACTGTTAATCTATTTAAGCTACTCCCATTAACGCTTAGCGTAATAGTACTTGAACTATTGACGCTTCTACTTACAAAATTTGTTAAAATATTTATTGGCTGCGGTTGAATAAGGCCGTTTAAATCAACCGTAAAACTTCTAGATAAGTTGTTAGCGCTGATATTGCTAAATTCTTCGCCATACCATTCTTTGCCACTATTTAAAAAGTTTACCAAATCGTTTTCGTAGTGGTAGTGGTCGTTATAGGTTGTAGCGGTTTGTGTTGCTGTACCAGAAAAAATGGTTGTATTAATGCGCTTGCCATTGCCACCAATTGTAATAAAATAGTAAGCAGTATCGCTATAAATGTTTTTTTGGTATGTAAATGATTGGTTGGTGCTATCGGCTAGCCACCTATTTGGTCCTGGTGCGTAAAATAAGAAGTAGTCATTATTGTTAAATGTGCCGTCACCACCATCAACCAACTCGATGGCATTCTCAATTAAATCATCGCTGTAATAGCTATTATTTTTTTCGCTTAGCATTTGCCCACCGTTGCCATACAATTTTAATGAAGCCGAAGAAATACTACTACCGGAAAAACCGTTGTTGTTTAAAAATACAAAATCTATTTTGTATATACCAGCTTGTGTGACCCCAATTTTTAAAAAGTTACCCGATTGTAATACTGAATTTGTTGCATATAAACGCTGCGCGGCCGTTTTTACAGCACAAAAAATGTTAAAAATGAAAAAAAATGAAATTACAGTGCGCATTTTGCCAAAAATGATGTTCTTTTAACACGAAATAATATAATACCCTAAAATTAGGGATTTAATAACAATTATATGAAATGTTCTAAGTTCGCATTTTATCTAAAATCTCCTATATTCGCATTGAACATATAATTCTACCCGACATTTTTTTATTGACAGAATCTAAATTACCACTCATGCGCACCTTATTAGGAGTAAGAAATTGTGTTTTATTGATTGCCGTATTTGGCGCCGTAAGCTCATGTTCAACTTTCAAGAAGAAAAAAGAAAAGTCAACTGCTACTGGTTGGAACTATAATGATAAAACACAGGGTAGTTTTTCGGTAGCAAAACCAAAAGATGTAAAAACAGCACCAGGCCTTGTATTTGTGCAGGGTGGTACGTTTACTATGGGTGCTACGCAAGAAGATGTAATGGCAGAATTTAATAATATTCCAAAGCGCATTACAGTAAATTCTTTTTTTATTGATAAAACAGAAGTTGCCAATGTTCACTACCGTGAATATTTGTATTGGCTAGAAAATACATTTAGCGACGAGCAATACAAGCAAGTATTAGATGGAGCCTTGCCAGATACATTAGTTTGGAGAAGCGAACTGGCATATAACGAGCCTTATGTTGAATATTATTTCCGTCACCCTTCTTATAATTACTACCCCGTTGTAGGTGTAAGTTGGAAACAAGCAACTGATTATTGCACTTGGAGAACTGACCGTGTAAACCAATTGGAATTAATTACAAAAGGATATTTAAACCCTAATGCCATTAAAACAGAAATGAATGGTGGTGGCCAAGAGAACTTTAATACAAAAGCTTATTTAATGGGTGAGTATCAGGCACAACCTGGTAAAACTGCTACTTCTAGTAAAAATCCTTTAAGGGATGCACAAGGTAGACCAAGAACAACTGTACGCTTTGAAGATGGTATTTTGTTTGGTGAATATCGCTTACCTACTGAAGCCGAATGGGAATACGCAGCTTACGGCTATTTATTGGAAAATCCACAAAAGAAAGCGAGTACCAAAACACGTGGTGAAGAAGTGGTTGCTAATAAACAAATATACGCTTGGAAGAATGAAGGTTTTGACAACTTGCGTTCTACAAAAGCTGGTGGTTATCAAGGTGCATTTTTAGCAAACTTTAAACGCGGTAGTGGTGATAATATGGGTGTTGCAGGCGGTTTAAATGATAATGCTGCAATTCCAGGCGATGTAACCACGTTTTTACCAAACGCTTTTGGTATATACAACATGAGTGGCAATGTAAGTGAGTGGGTGGCAGATGTTTATAGACCATTAACAAATTTAGAAGGTGATGACTTTAATCCTTTTCGTGGTAACGTATTTAAAACCGTAGATAAAAGTGGTGGTGAAGGTAATTTAAGAGACAGCCTTGGTAGAATTAAAATGAAATTAGAAAATGATTCAATTTTACAGAATCGTAAAAACTACCAAAAAGCATATGCTCTAAACTATTTAGATGGTGATAGTTTAAGTGCTGTAAACTATGGTTATGGCATTACTACTTTAATTTCAGACAAGTCGAGAGTAATTAAAGGTGGTAGCTGGAATGATAGACCTTATTGGTTAAGTCCAGGTACAAGACGCTTCCTTGAAGAAGATCAAAGCAGCAGCACCATTGGTTTTCGATGTGCAATGAGCCATGCAGGCGCACCAGAAGGTACAAAAGCTAAAATTAAAACTGGTAACAGTTTTCCAGAAAGAAAACCAAGAAGATAAGGTTTAGGTATAGAGCGTAACCCCAATTTATTGGGAAAAAGAAAACCACTCAATTAAATTTGAGTGGTTTTTTTATGTTCCTGAAATGGCAGCAATTCTTTACTTTGTAACCTTAATTGATAGCATGACAATAAAACAATTATATCAGATATACTTACAACATCCATCTATACAAACAGATACTAGAAAGCTAAAACAAGGCGATTTATTTTTTGCATTAAAAGGCCCCAATTTCAATGGTAATCTCTTTGCAGAAAACGCACTAGAACTTGGTGCAGCTTATGCTGTAATTGATGAACCTGTAGCAGATAATAATAATGAGCGGTTAATATTGGTAGAAGATGCACTTACTGCTTTGCAAGCATTAGCCAAATATCACAGACAGCAATTTACAATACCCTTTGTAGCTATTACTGGTAGCAATGGTAAAACTACCACTAAGGAATTGGTAAGTACAGTTTTAGCAACACACTATATTACTTACACTACAAAAGGCAATTTAAACAATCATATTGGTGTGCCATTAACCATATTAAGCATTGGTAAAGATGCAGAAATGGCTGTAATAGAAATGGGGGCTAATCATCAAAAAGAAATAGCTAGCTATTGCGCTTATACTTTGCCTAACTATGGGCTTATCACCAACTGTGGTAAAGCACATTTAGAAGGCTTTGGTGGTGTAGAAGGGGTGAAAAAAGGTAAAGGTGAACTCTATGACTTCTTGAAAAAGAACGATGGGCTTGCGTTTATTTTTAACGGCTACGATTATCTGCTTGATATGAGTAAAGGCATAGCTAACCGTTATACTTACAGCACAACTTTTGGTGACATTATTGGTACTACATTGCAAAGTGAACCTTATTTAAGAGTAGCAATAACCAAAGGTTTGCAAGCTGTAATTGAAACACAACTTGTGGGTGATTATAACTTGCCAAATGTACTGGGCGCGGTAGCTATTGGTAAATATTTTAATGTACCAGATGAGAAGATTGTTGTTGCAATAGAAAACTATACACCAAGTAATAGTCGCTCGCAGATGATAGAGCGAGATGGTAATCACATAATACTAGACGCTTACAATGCTAACCCAACTAGCATGAAAGCAGCCATAGAAAACTTTGCAAAATTTCCATCAATAAATAAAGTATTAATGCTTGGCGGTATGATGGAATTAGGTGAAGAAAGTATTGCAGAACATGCGGCTATTGTAGCACTTATTAAGCGACACAACTGGGCTAATGTAGTATTAGTAGGTGGCGATTTTAATAAGACTGAGCATCCTTTTGTATATTTTAACACTGCTTTAGAGGCAAAAAAATGGTTTACTGAAAAAGCTTTTACCAATACTTATTTACTCATAAAAGGCTCTAGAAGTATGGCTATGGAAAAGATTTTGTAATAAGTTAACCAAGCTATGCAACTAATGTTACAGATGCAAAGCCTAAATGTAGCTACCTTGCGCCCAATTTAATACACATGGCACACCAAAAGAAAAATACCTCAAACTACATTTTAAGCGTTTTACAAAACAAATGTCCACGTTGCAGAGAAGGCTACTTGTTTACAACAAAAAATGCGTACGACTTTACTAAGAATACAAAAATGAATGAACATTGCCCTGAATGTGGGCAAGTAACTGAAATAGAGGTAGGCTTTTATTACGGTACTGCCTATGTAAGTTATGGCTTAACAGTGGCTTTTTCTGTTGCTACATTTGTGGCTTGGTGGGTACTTATTGGCGTGTCTATTGATGATAATAGACTGTTTTGGTGGCTTGGTATTAACTCTTTTTTAATGCTTGCTATGCAACCGTTATTTATGCGCTTATCTAGAAGTATGTGGCTAAGTTGGTTTGTGAAATATGATGCAAACTGGCAAACATCTAAGCCAGAAAATGTAGAACGTGTAGTAAAAGAACATATGAATAATTGGTAAATTATAGAAATATTTAACAATAAAGGCGATGAAATGCATCGCCTTTATTGTGTATTAAGTATTTGTAAACCAGCTTTTTTTACCACAATGCCCTTTTTTATTACTATTTAGCTGTTGTTGCGTCACACATTTGTACGCTTTGTTCGTTACTTAGCATTTATTTCAGCAACATTAAAACGGTGCATCACCATCAATGCCATCATCAAAGTTGCCAGTATTCATTTTACTGCCTTGCACAAAAAATCTACCGCCACCACCATTATCTGGGGCACCACCACCAGCAGGTGTGCTAGATGGAGGTGTAATTGGTTTCCAATTACCAGCAGCGGCGCTACCAGTCATCATGCCACTATTTCTATCAGTAATATCTTCAAAGCGCTGAATATGCAAGTGCGCCTGTAATATCACATTATCTAGCGAACCATTACGGTGCTTGGCTATACGAATATGGGTTTCACCCTTGGTACTTTCGCCACTTTCGTTATTATGGATTTCGTGGTACTCAGGACGATAAATAAACATTACCATATCTGCATCTTGCTCAATAGCACCAGATTCTCTCAAATCGCTCAACTGTGGTATTTTACTTTCCTTACGAGTTTCTACCGCACGACTCAACTGGCTAAGCGCAATAATTGGAATATTTAACTCCTTTGCCAATGCCTTTAAGTTTCTAGAAATATTACTAATCTCTTGCTCACGGTTACCATTTTTATTATCGGCACTACCACTCATTAATTGCAAGTAGTCAATAATAATAATGCCTACGTTGTGCTTATTTACTAGACGTCTTGCTTTAGCTCTAAACTCAAATATGTTTAAGGCAGCAGTATCATCAATATAAATAGGTGCAGATTCTAAACGTTTAATACCTTTTGTGTGCAACTGTTGGTACTCGTAATCTTCCATTTTACCACGGGTAATTTTCTCTAGTGGAATTTCACTTTCAGCGCTTAGAATACGCTGCACTAACTGTGCAGCACTCATTTCTAAACTAAAAAAGCCAACAGCGGTAGGTTTAGTTGCGTTTAGTGCGGCATTACGTGTAAGGTTGAGCGCAAAGGCTGTTTTACCCACAGAAGGACGTGCCGCAAGAATAATTAAATCCGTAGGTTGCCAACCATAAGTAATACGGTCTAAACTAGGAAAGCCACTTGGCACACCAGATAGCTCTTCTGTTTTGGTACGCATTTCATCAATACGCGTTACAGCTTGTGCTAAAGCCGTACTCATTTCTTTATAATCTGCCTTTAAAAAGTGTTTGGTAACGTTAAATATCTTCTCTTCACTGTCATTTAACAAGTCAAATACATCGGTGCTATCTTCATAAGCATCACCAATTATTTCGCCGCTTATACGTATCAGTTCTCGCTGAATAAACTTTTGCAACACTATTCTTGCGTGTGCATCTATATTGGCCGTACTTACAACGGTATTGGTAAGTTTGGTTACAAAATAAGGGCCACCAACTGCTTCCAATAGTTCTTTAAAACGTAGTTCTTCAACTACTGTTAAAATATCAATTGGTTGGCTTTTTTGCTGCAAGCTCATCATGCAACGAAAAATATGTTCGTGTGCTTCTACATAAAAACATTCTGGTTTTAAAATTTCACTTACGGTGTCAAAAGCACTTTTCTCAAGCATAATAGCACCAAGCACAGCCTCTTCTAAATCACGTGCTTGAGGTGGTACTTTACCAAAGGCCATCGTACCCAAATCAACGGTGGTTTTTCTGCGTTTACGGTCTTTATTAAGTGAGGTTATATCCATTATATCGTTACCAGATTTTTAGTTACTAATTGTTGCTCTATTACCGTACTATGTTACCAAATTGTTACGGGAGAGCGAATATGACTTAGAAAATCTAGAATAAAAACATTTTGAGACTTAATATTAATACACACTCGTTCAACAGACTATACACAGGTTAAGCAGAGTAATTCACATAATTACAAATGCTTATCCACCAAAAACAAAAGTTTTGCGCTTTTTACACATGGTAATGCACAAATGCATGTGCAGAAGAATTTTGAAAAAATAGTTGTGTTGTATTGCAGTTGTAAGCAGTATTGGAAAATTACTTTGGGCAAGTTTAGCTACATTTTTTACTTACTTTTTGCTCCTAACTACACAAAAAAAGTGCGCCCATTTGGCACGCACTTCATTTATGATTTAGAGCTATTTTAAGCCGACAAAGACATCTCTTTTAATGGTGTTGGTGGCTCATGATCTATCAATTTAATGATACCAATAGCATTAAACACACGCATAACCTGATAGGTTAAATCAAACTCAAACCAACGTTTAGCAAAGTTAGCATCGGCTTTATCAAAGTGGTGATTGTTTTGAAATAATTCGCCCATTAGTAAAACTCCCCATGGCGATGTATTTTTTGAATGATCACCATTATTAAAGTTGCTGTAACCGTATTTATGACCACACCAGTTTACGATAGCGCCTTGTATTGGCCCCATTAAAAAATGGATAGGCAACAATAAAAACCACCAATAACTAGGTGCATACACAATATATACAGTGGTGTATGCTACCATAAACAAAAATCGTGTAAAAGAGTGATGCCCAAGTTTATCCAACTTATCCCAAACGGGTAAATAATCTTTGGTAAACTGAGGTTCGGGCAAATTTTTACCCGTTAAAAAACTACGAAAAATAAGAATGGTGCTACGCATCATTTGGTACACATCTTTAAAAAAATGTGGGCTATGCGGGTCTTTTTCTGTATCGCTATAAGTGTGGTGCATACGGTGCATTACCCCATAAGCTCGAGGCACCAAATACGATGAACCTTGCACCAGCCAAGTACTAATATAAAATGTTCGCTCCCAGTTTTTACTAATCTCATACATTTTATGAGACGCAAAACGGTGTAAAAAGAACGAGTGAAAAAACAAAGACAAGAACCAATGTGTAAAAAAGAATACTAAAATGACAAGCATAAAAAAGGTGTTAAAGTGTTGAAGGCTAGAAAGATATAAGTTTCTGCCCAATAAGAATTTTATTATGCAATTTTTTTTGCCCTTGTTTAATTATATGTGAATATAAATACGACTTTTCTACATCAAAGGGTTTAAGAAATTGAAGGAATGATGTTAGGTAGTCTTGAGCATGGGTTAAGAGTGTTAAAGTGTGTGATTGCAAATAGTATTTACATTTATTTAATTAGCTCCAATTTATGTGTATAGACAGTTAAGTAATAATTAAACCTATTTTGGCTAACTTAGTCTCAATTTTTTTAAACACTAAAAAATAAGACCATGAAAAAAATGTTTTTTCTATTAATGCTTGTTGGCTTTGCTATTGCACCAACCTTATCTCATGCACAAGACAGTACCAAAACGAAGAAAAAAATGGAAATGCGTAAAGCGCTAAAAGATAAATGGCAAAACGCTACACCAGAAGAAAAAGAGAAAATGAAAGCGAAAGGACAAGAGATGAAAGCTAAATACGATAGCCTACCACCAGAAAAAAAAGCAGAAATTAAAGAAAAATTGAAAGCAAGGAAAAGCGCAAGAAAAAAATAATTCAATATTATTTTATGCAAAAAGGGCTATGAATACTCATATTCATAGCCCTTTTTTAATTATTGAATTAATTATGGTGCAAGTGCAACAATAATTTATAAAAGTGCTTCTTTGTAATGTGTAACTGTTGTTATTTCGTTTAAACCATTACTATGAGGCTTTTATTACTTTTGGCAGCTATCGTTATCTCAATGCCAATTACAAATGCACAGAGTGATACATCGCTGCTTATTCAAAACCAGTCTGTTTATAGCTTCTCTCTTCACGCTGCCACTATTTTAGTCCATACTAAACAGGTTGAAAATACAAGAGGTGCAAGACCAAAAGGCGCAGCATTTGAATGGTCCAGTTTACATACTGGCTATAATACCTATAAGAAATGGGGCTTTTTGAGTAGAAATGGGTTGCTAGTTAGCTATTTTGATTTTAATACACCAATTCTTGGCAAAGCCTATGATGCAGGCTACTTTATAGAACCAATATTTAAACTAGGTAACAAAGCAGAGTTACGCCTAAAAGGTACACTTGGTATTGGATATCTTACCAATCCTAACGTAAATCGCAGAGACTCTACTGCAACCGCTAATTTTAATTACGGCTCTAACTTAAATGCGTATTTACAAGTATATGTTGGTGCGTCTTTACATTTTACCCAACACATAAGCGGGTATATTGGTGGTAATTTTAATCATAATTCTAATGCTGGTTTTGCATTGCCAAATAGAGGGATTAACTACCCTTCATTATCAATAGGTATATTGTATCATACAAAAAATAATAGCCTACCTACATATAAAAGAGTGAAAGACTATAGCTGGAAAAAAAATAATGCCAAACAATATTATGTAGGCGTATTTAATGCTTTTAAAGATGGATGGACCGGTGTGGGTAGTAAATATAAAAAACAGTTATTAATAGGCGGTACAGCATTTGCCATTAAACGTGTAAGTAATGTAAATGCACTTACTGCTGGTGTTGAAGCTTATTACGATGGTGGTTTAGCGCTTACAAAGCGTAGCACAAATGACAATACATCTAGTTTTTTTGCAAGCGTATTAATTGGTAACGAATTTTATTTGAGTAAATTTATTTTAAGTCAGCAATTAGGGTATCATGTTTATAAAAATACAGATACATACAATGAGGTTTATCTTAGCAATATTAATGCTATTAGAAAGCTTTATCAACGATATGGTATTGCCTATCAGCTTACCCCAAAATACCGCATTGGATTTAATTTTTTTGCAAGAGTAGATTTTGCTGATTTCTTTGATTTTAGGTTATTGTATCGTATTAAATAAAGCAAATTATAGTAAACAAAAACGCCACATCATTGCGAAGTGGCGTTTTTATTTTTAAGCACAGCAATTTACACTGCACCAGTAAATTGTTTTAAGAAACGAACATCGTTTTGGCTATACAGGCGCAAATCGTTTACCTGATATTTTAACTGACAAATACGTTCTACACCCATACCAAATGCAAAGCCAGTATATTTATTACTATCAATACCAAAATTCTCAAGCACTTTTGGATGCACCATACCACTACCTAAAATTTCTACCCAGCCAGTATGTTTACATACGTTACAGCCTTTGCTATCGCAAATAAGGCAGCTTATATCCATTTCTGCACTTGGCTCGGTAAAAGGAAAATAACTTGGACGAAAACGCACTTTTACATCTTTGCCAAACATTTCTTGTACAAAGAAATATAGTGTTTGCTTTAAATCGGCAAAGCTTACATTCTCATCAATATACAAACCTTCTACTTGGTGAAAAAAGCAATGCGCCCTTGCACTAATGGTTTCATTACGATATACACGACCATGAGAAATAACTCTGATTGGTGGTTTTTGATGTTCCATTACCCTTGCTTGTACGCTACTTGTATGTGTACGTAACAACCAAGCTGGATTTTGGCTAATGTAAAATGTGTCTTGCATATCACGTGCAGGATGATCTTCTGGCAAGTTCATGGCACCGAAATTGTGCCAATCATCTTCAATTTCTGGCCCTTCAGATACTGCAAAACCCAATCGTTTAAATATGCTTACTATTTGATTACGTACAACGCTTAAAGGATGACGTGTACCCACACCAACGGGGCTACCAGGCAGCGAAAGATCAGTTGAGTTGACCGTTGACTGTTGACTGTCGTCTGTTGACTGTTTTAGTGTTTCAAATTTATTTTCGGTAAATAATTTAAAATCGTTCAGTATTTGGCCAAAAGCTTTTTTTTGATCGTTTGGTACGTTTTTCATTTCGCCCATCACGCTTTTAACCAAGCCTTTTGTACCAAGGTATTTAATACGAAAAACCTCTACCATATCTGCATTGGTAGCTTCTGCGGCAGCAATTTCTTGCTTATACAATTCTATCTGCTGTAACAACTGTTCCATGTGGCGAAGATAATAGTGAAAACCGAATTGCAGGCAGTAAGCAAGCAATATATTATGTTATTATATTATATGTTTGCTAATTATTGAAAACTTATCAATGTTATATCAAAATAAATAGGTGTATTAGATGGCACTCTAGCACCAGAACCTTGACAACCATAGGCTAATGCAGAAGGAATTAGTAGTTTAATTCTGCCACCAGTTTTAATTTTTGGTATACCAATTTGCCAGCCCGGAATTAATTGATACAAATAAAAACTAGCAGTTTTACCAGCTAATGTTGAATCGACATGCGTACCATTTAATAACGTGCCTTTGTAAGTTACTTCTACTAATGAATTACCAGTAGGAAAAGAAGTACCAGTACCAGCCGATAAAATTTGGTAATACATACCAGATGCATCTTTTGTTGCAGTAATATTATTGGCTGTTGCAAAATTGATTAATGCTGTAGAGTCATTAGCCACAGGCGTGTTATTGCAAATAGTACTTGTTGTTTCTGCGCCTTTGCCACAACTAACTACATAAAAAGAAACTGCTAGCATAGCAGCTATAAATATAATTTTCTTCATAATCTTTTGGTTGCTTTATAAAATTTAATAGCCTCTTACATTTTTACCTTCCATGTAGTTTAAAAAGGCTTTGTTACAAACCCTATTACCACCTGGTGTTGGATAATTGCCTGTAAAATACCAATCACCAGTATTGGTAGGACAACTATCGTGCAAATCTTCTATGGTTTGATAGATGACCTGTGTAGGAAAAGTGATGTCTTCTGGTGTAATTAACTGTGCTATTTTAATGGAAATTTCTTCGGTAGTAAATGGCTTATAAATTTGACGTACCACATTTTCAGTATGTAGCTGATTGGTGCGTTGTAATTCTTTAATTTTCTCTTGCGCTTCAGTTAAAATATGCTCTAAATCTCGTTCTTTCAGCAATGCAATGGCAGCACGAAACGCAATAAAATCTCCTAGTTTGCTCATATCTATACCATAACAATCTGGGTAGCGAATTTGTGGTGCTGAAGAAACAACGATAATTTTCTTTGGCTTTAAACGTGCCAACATGCGCACAATACTTTCCTTTAAAGTTGTACCACGTACAATACTATCGTCTATTACTATCAGCGTATCTTGATGATTACGAACCGTACCATATGTAACATCGTACACGTGTTGCACCATTTCGTTTCTATTATCATCGTTGGTAATAAATGTGCGCAGCTTTACATCTTTAATGGCTATTTTTTCTTGGCGAATTTTACGAGTGACCATTTCAGTGAGTTTCTCTTCGCTAAAATCATTACCCCAACTTAAAATACGCTCTACTTTAATCTTGTTTAAATAATCCTCCATGCCCTTTACCAAACCATAAAAAGCTACTTCAGCCGTATTTGGTATATAAGAGAATATGGCATTTTTAAGATCGTAATTAATATCTTCAAGCACACGTTTACTAAGGTGATAACCCAATGCAATACGTTCTCTATAAATTTTTTCATCACTGCCACGGCTAAAGTAAATACGCTCAAAGCTACAAGCTCTACGTTCTTTAGGTTCTACAATTTGCTGTATAGCATAATTGCCTTTATCATCTACAATTAAGCCCATGCCTGGCATTAGTTCTAGCACTTCATTTTCGCCCACATTAAACGCAGTACGTATAGATGCTCGTTCGCTTGCAGCAACAATAACCTCGTCGTTAATATAATAATATGCAGGACGAATACCATGTGCATCACGCATTACAAAGCTGTGTCCATTACCAATTAAACCGCCAATAGTATAACCACCATCAAACAATGGAATGGCTTTTTGTAACACGTTTACCAAATTGGCACAATTTGGATTTTCAGCATCTTCTTTTACCAAAAAATGATGAATGACTTCCATCATTGCGGCAAGGTCGCTTTGCTTTTGAAAAACACCTGGTTCTATATTTAATAAATCGTATAGTTCTTCGGTATTTACCAAATTGAAGTTACCTGCTAAGGCTAAGTTTCTACCAGGTTGTGTATCACGTTTTATAAATGGATGACAAAACTCTACATTGTTTTTGCCTTGTGTACCATAGCGCAAATGCCCTAATAACAACTCGCCCAAATAAGGCACATGGCCTTTCATTAATCCTGGATGCTTGGTAATATCTGGCTGATACTTTGCCAATTCTTGCACTTCTGCCCCTACTTTGGCAAAAATATCGGCTATCGGCTGTGGTGCGTTGCTGCGTAATCGTGAAAGGAAGGAATAACCTGGCTCAACATTTAATTTTACCGAAGCAATACCAGCACCATCTTGACCACGGTTGTGTTGCTTTTCCATTAACAAGTATAGCTTGTTTAAGCCATACATTACACTGCCATGTTCTTGCAAATAATAAGAGAAAGGCTTTCTTAAACGAATATAGGCTAGGCCACATTCGTGTTTTATTTCGTCGCTCATAGTAAAAATAAAGGGCGAAGTTACAACCTCGCCCTTGTTTAAAAATGTTATTTATGCTTGCTGCTGCAATTGTTTGCCCAACCACAAAAATTCTGTTATAAAAGTGTGTATTTGTTTTTCAAACGATGCATCAATTAATTGATTATCTGCATCGAACTTTTTATCAACGTGCGGCACTATTAATAAACTTGGGCTAGCAATACCAAATAATGCTGGCACTAGTAGTAATAAGGGTTGTGTACCTCTTGCACCACCAAGCGCACCTGTAGAGGCTGTACAAAGCCCAAAAGCTTTACGTGCTTGTTTTGGAAAATGATCGAACAGATTTTTAATTTCTGATGTGTAACTACCATTGTATTCTGGTGTAACAATGATGAATGCATCGGCCGCAAACATGCGCTGTGTTAGTGGCTTGTATGGCTCTGGCGTATTATCTACCGAATTAAAAACCGTTTCTAAAAAGCCCAATTTCCATTCTCTTACGTCTATTACACCAACTGTATGTTCTGCATAGTGTTGCTGCATATATTGCTGTAAATATTTGGCTATTCTTACGGTAATGCTTGCTGCTCTAGGGCTTCCTGAAACGATTTCGATGGTCATAATGTGAAATGGTGAATAGTCAATAGTGAGTGGTGAGTAACATATTGACTATTCACCACTTACTATTCACATTTTTTAGTGATTAATAGGTATTTCAATTACAATAAATTCAGTGTCTTGTTCAATATCTAGCTGAATGGTTTCTGTTTCCCAAATACCAATAGCATCTCTTTTATTGATATTTTGGCCGCAAATATTGGCTTTTCCTTCAATAATAAATACAAAAACACATTTGTTGGTTAGGTTTAATGAATATGTAAGCGCTGTTTTTTGGGTAAAATAACCCAAACTCAATTTGGCGTTTTGATTAATCCAGCAATGTTCTAAACCTTCTTCATTACTTACAATTGTTTGCAGCTTATTTATGCGGTTTTGCTTCGAGAAACTTCTACGCTGGTAACGTGGATTAATATTTTGCAATTTTGGTTCAATCCATATTTGCAAAAAGTTCACTTCATCATCACCTACATTATATTCTTCATGCCTTAAACCACTACCTGCGCTCATTATTTGTACCCAATCTTTTTCTACCACATCGCTATAGCCCATGCTGTCTTTATGGTTCATTTTACCATTCAACAACACACTAATTATTTCCATGTTTTGGTGTGCATGTAAGCCAAAGCCTTTGCCTTGTTCTACAAAATCATCATTAAAAACCTTAAGCAAACCAAAGCCATTACGCAAAGGATTTGCGTAGCTAGAAAAGCTAAATGTAAAGTTGCTTTCAAGCCAGCCTATGTCTTTTATGCCTCTTTCATTGGCTTTAAAAATAGTGTGCTGCATGTGGTAGGGTATTTAAAGGTTGTAAAGATTAGCGAACAATTGGTAAATATTTTTCTTTTAATTGATAAATAGATACTGCGTTTAACAATAATAGTAAAATACCAATACCAGGTGCATGTGCAATTAGTAGCTCGTACAATAAGATACTTACTACAATTGGTGCAATTAACAGCAAAGCAAGCGCTCTTGTTGGTTTAATAGCTAATAAAATAGCAAATATGATTTCTAAAACTTTAACCACCGTTAAAAAACCTGTGCTGTAAATAACGCCAAAGAATGTCGCTGCGTCACCAGTTGCAGGCGGCATTGGTAAAAAATGCAAAAAGAAGTTTAAACCAAATACGAAAAATATAAGTGCCAGTAACAACACTGGTATTTGTTTAATAATAGTCATGATTGAAAA
>JAAFHG010000225.1:1494-6412 GCA_013297585.1 Chitinophagales bacterium | reverse complement strand
CCACCATTAAAACCAGGATAATCTACCTTCATTTCTTCGCCTTCTAACTGCGGTGAAATACCACCTGCAAATACAAAAGCATCAACATCTTTATATTTATTTGCCAATGCTGCAAAATCAGTTTTGGAATAATTACCTGCCTTTAACTTAATTGATGCAGACCACTCACCTTGAAAGTATTCAACCACCACTTTATAAACGCTGTCTTTTTTAACTTTTAATGCAAATTGTTTGGCACCCCAACGGTTTCTTAACCATGCATCGGCTACATTTTTATCGTTTATAAAAACTCTATAGCCATCATCGCCTTCTACTTCAAAGTTGATGGTTTCATCTTTTTCGCCTACAATATTGGTGGTATATCTTGCTGAAAAATGCACCGCAGGAATGCCCGGTACTGGTATTTCGCCTTCTTGCCAAAAATGGTCAATATCGCTTTCCATACGTACCACTGATGGTGTACCTTCTAATTTTTCGTTGGTGAAATATTCAGCTTTTACGCCTGAATTTCCATCGTACGCATATTTATTGACAATATTGCTGTTTAATACTAACAAAGTATCGTTGGTAAAATTTACTGCCTTATCATAAATCACTTCTGTGTTGCTACCAAGTTTTGCTTTTAGGCCATCTAGTACAGATACTACGTTTGATGGTGTGCCATTGTAATTACCCAATACAGAGATTTTATTATGCGCATTTGGCCCAAGCACAACAATCTTTTTTAGTTTTTTACTAAATGGTAATGTGCTGTTCTCATTTTTAAGCAAAACCAACGATTGTTGCGCCATTTTTAAAGCATGTGCTTTATGTGCAGGACTTTCTAATTCAGAGGAAGCTGTTTGTGCATATTTTACCATCGAAACAGGATCGAACATACCTAGCCTGTAACGAATAAGGAACAATCTTTTTAAGGAAATATCAAGTTGTGCCTCTGTAATTTGACCAGTTTTTACCGCATCAACCAATGTTTTGTACACAGTTTGTCCGCATTCTAAATCTGTACCATGCATCACAGCATCAACCGCTGCGACGGTAGCTGTTTTGTGTGTTTTGTGGTATTTATAAAAATCGTCAATAGCCCAGCAATCGCTGGTAACATAGCCTGTAAATTTCCATTGCTCACGCAAAATATTGTTCATCAATAAATCATTACCACAGCAAGGTTGCGTGTTTACAGCATTATAGGCACACATTACACCAGCAACATTGGCTTTGGTAATTAACTCTTTAAATGCAGGTAAATAGGTATCCCACAAATCAAAAGTTGATGGATTAAAATTATCAGAATGTCTACTTGGCTCAGGGCCGCTGTGTACTGCAAAATGCTTGGCGCAAGCTGCTGCTTTTAAATATTTAGGATCTTCGCCTTGTAAGCCTCTTACAAAAGCTCTACCTAGCATAGCGGTTAAAAATGGGTCTTCACCATAGGTTTCTTGACCGCGCCCCCAACGAGGGTCACGAAAAATATTGATATTAGGTGTCCAATAAGTTAAGCCTAAATAACGCTCATTGGTTCTACCTGCTTCTATCGCTTTATTGTTAATGGCTCTACCTTCTAATGCTGAATAATCTGCCATTCGGTACAAGCTATTGGTATCAAAAGTTGCTGCCATACCTATTGCTTGCGGAAACACCGTCACCTTATAAGGGGTTCTTGCAACACCGTGTAGCGTTTCGTTCCACCAATCGTATGCAGGTATGCCAAGCTTAGGTACAGCAGGTGCTGCATTCAACATTTGTGCTACTTTTTCTTCTAGCGTTAAACGGCTTACTAAGTCATTTACTCTTTGTTCAAATGGCAACTTGGTGTTCCACATTGGGAACGATTTGTAAGCTTGTGTATTGGCTTTTACAGTGGCAAGCACTAATACAAACAATAAGAATTTCTTCATTGGTTGGTTCGTTTATCGTTTCAGTTTTTAAATAAAAAGTGTGCAGACATAACAAACTTTATGCTGCAAACTATTATTTATTTATAAGGTTGAATGGTAACTATTTTACCATCTTCATCATGTGTTAATTCTGTAACTTTTACACTGCGTAAATGTGTAACACCTTTACTTAAACTACTATCGTGATAAAACAAATACCACTTGCCCTCGAACTCGCAAATTGAGTGATGAGACGTCCACCCTACTACAGGTTCTAAAATTTTACCTGCATAAGTAAATGGCCCGTAAGGATTATCGCCAATGCCATAACACAGAAAATGTGTATCGCCAGTTGAGTAAGAAAAATAGTATTTACCATTGTATTTGTGTAACCAAGATGCTTCAAAAAAACGTCTATCTGTATCACCTTGCAATAGTTCATTACCATTCTCATCAACTATCAACACATCTTTTGGTGTTTCTGCAAATTCGAGTAAATCATCCGTAAGCTTAGCCACTTTAGCAGATAAAGCAGGTTCGTTTTCTTCTGGTAAAAATGCAAAAGGACTATCAGGCAGCTCAGCATTAAAAGAACCATTGCGCCAGCGTTGTAACTGACCACCCCAAATACCACCAAAAAACATATAATAGCTACCATCGTCATCTTTAAACACAGCAGGATCTATTGAAAAACTATCTTTTATTGCCTCAGGCTGCGGTGTAAATGGCCCAACAGGCGACTTGCTAGTAGCAACACCAATGCGAAAAATGCCATTGTAATCTTTTGCAGGAAAAAACAAATAATACGTGCCATCTTTCTCATTAGCATCAGGTGCCCACATTTGTTTTTCAGCCCAAACAACATCGTTTACATGTAAGGCAACACCATTATCTACAGCCTCGCCACTAGGCGAATCCATAGAAATAATGTGATAATCTTCCATTGCAAAATGGCTACCCAAATCGTCAAAAGCATCACCAGCATCTACATCATGCGACGGATAAATGTAAATTTTACCGTTGAATACATGTGCAGATGGATCGGCAGTGTAAATATTGGTTACCAATGGTTGAGAAATAGCTTTACTATTGAGTGCATCAAAATCTATATGTTCTATACTGTCTTCTGGCATTTTATACTACTAATTTGTTTGTGATAAGTTGTGTTATTCGGCACGTCTTGCCTTTAAATCATTTTCAATTTCTACTTCTTTCTTCTTGTCAATTTCATAAAAAAACAACAAGCCTACTGCAATAAGAAAAGGCACGGCAGGAAAAATACTAATCAGCATTTTAGTACCATTGATGGCAATAGTCGATTGACCAACGGTTGAATTGGCAACATAATCGTATTTACCAAGAATAAAAGACACCAACGAACTACCGATACTTAAGCCTGCTTTTAAACCTACCATCATGGCAGAAAAAATAATGGCAGTGGCTCTTCTATTGGTTTTCCACTCGCTAAAATCTGCTACGTCAGCAATCATCGTCCATAAAATGGGCGTACTAATACCGTAAAAGAAGCCGTGTAATATTTGCGCACCAAATATGATTCCAATGGATTTTGGTGGGAAAAAGTAGAAGGCAATAATGAAAAGTGTAGATATAAAAAGCGATGTCATAAATACATTGCGTTTACCGTATTTATTGGCAAATTGTTGCGATAGCATAATACCAATTAAACCCACCAAAATACCGCCACCATTAAACACACCCAAACCAAGTGATGTATCGTTTTCAAAAGTTGGAAGAAAGGTTTTAAATGGTTCTAAGAATGCAGTAAGGCTGGCCTTATCTACATAATTTTCAAAATAATATACATAAGAACCGCCTTTCATAGCTAAGGTTATAAAAATAAGCGTAGTGGTAACTAGCATAATAACCCATGGTTTGTTTTTAGACAAATCCGTTAAATCCTCCTTTAAACTCGATTTTTGTTCGGGCTTTGGTATCACGCGTTCTTTGGTTGTAAGAAAGCAAATAATCAACATGACTGTACCAATAATAGCTAGTACTGTCATTACCTTTGAGATACCTATTTTCATTGACTCTGGGGTACTACCTCCACCAGCTTTTATAATAAAATTGTACATAAAAACCTGTACAAAAAACTGTGCAAACATTACAGCTACAAAGCGATATGCACCAATGCTATTACGCTCTTTCATATCGCCTGTAATAACACCACTTAATGCAGAATAAGGCAAATTATTAGCAGCATATAACAACAATAACAAGGCGTAAGTAACAACGGCATAAATAACTTTGCCACTGTAAGCAAAATCGGGTGTATTAAAAGCCAATAACGATACCACACCAAGTGGTACAGCCGTCCACAAAATCCAAGGTCTAAATTTGCCCCATCTACTTTTGGTTCTATCGGCAATGGCACCCATAATTGGGTTAAAAACAAAGGCAGCAATTAACCCTACAATGAGTGTTAGTAATGATGCATGTTCTGATTTTAATCCGAAAATATTAAGGTAATAGTAGGATATCCACATTACCAATGTTTGAAACACTAAATTGGCAGCTAAATCGCCTAAACTGTATCCAATTTTTTCAATTACCGTTAATTTTTCAAGTTTTTCGATGGCCATGCTCGTTATTTTATGTGTGATTATTGTTGACTATTTTTTTAAATCTATTAAGCTGTATAAAGCAGTTTTTGGTTGTAGTTTCCTATCAAATAGCAACGCATAATTGGTACGGCCACGCACAGGAAAATCGTTTAACCAAGATTGACCATCATCAACACCCCAAAAAGTTACACGACTTACAGTTTTTGGATACTTTAAAAACAATTGAAAAAGTTCAGTGTAGGATTTGGCTAGTTTTTGTTGCACAGAATCTGGCATACCATTTTTGTATGGATTAATAGACTCATTATAAGCAGCTGTAGCACTAATATCTGCTGAGTTATTTCTACCTCTAGGATTTGGCAATACGCTTAAATCTAGTTCAGTAAACATCACTTCTACACCTAAAGCAGCAAACTCTTTAATGCTTTGCTCAATGTTAGCCATCGGTGCATCGTTCAT
>JAAFHG010000225.1:0-1484 GCA_013297585.1 Chitinophagales bacterium | reverse complement strand
ATGCGTACACCTGCTGCTTGAATTTTTTTAATAATTTCAATAGCACCAGCTCTTTTCTTTGGTTGTTCTATATTGTAATCGTTATAATACAACTTAGTATTTGGTGCAGCTTTTTGTGCCAGTCTAAACGCTTCTACAATATAATCTGGTCCTAATTTTTGTAAAAAAACAGAGTTACGTAGAGTGCCATCTTCGTTTAAAGCTTCGTTTACAACATCCCAAGAATATACCTTGCCATCATAACGAGAAGCTACTGTAGTAATATGATTTTGCAAGTACATTTTAATGCTATCAGCACTTTTAATACCTCTAATAAAAGAAGGCAATTGGCTATGCCAAATAAGTGTGTGTGCATTAATTTTAATATTATTTTTTGCGCCATAAGCCACTAACTTATCGGCTAAGTCAAAATTGTATTTATCCCATCCTGGATGAATAATTTCTGCCTTCATAATATTTTCTGGTGTAGCAGCACTGAACTGTTGTTTAATAACATTATCAACTACAGAATCTCGCTCTTGTATTTGCGAAGTGTTAAGTGCTGTACCTATTAAAAAATCGTTTTTATAGGCTTCTTTTAGCGAATTACTCTTTGTAACTTTTATTTGCTGACTATGTGAACAAGCAGCCGCAAGCAGGCAAACGCTGCTACAGGCGATTAAAAGATTTTTATGTACCATCATTGTTATTGTTTTATTGTATTGATTAATTTTTATTTATAGTTTCCTCTGGGCCTAAATAACTTGGTTTTAAGCCACCAAAATCAAGCACCAATTTTTGTAGAACTACACCAGTATTTACCATCCAAAGTTTAAGCACATGCTTACCAGCATTTGCAATATTGTGTTTTGTGTTTTTAATGATAATATTCTCGCCCACCCACTTGTTCCAAACACCACTGCTCGAATTTTTATCTTCACTATTAATGCTGATAATTTGCGGTGCTTCGTCATCAATAGAAATAGCATACTGTAAACCTTTCTCTGAATTATGAAAATTTAATGAAGGCGAACAGTAAGTACTTACCGTAAATGGATTGTTGCTATAGGTATAAAATTCGTACTGTAAATGTGGTGTATTGCCAGCAGGCACTTGCGCTGCAGCAGTTACAGGAAATGGCGTTACAGAAGATCCTGTTCTACCTAAATCTGGCAGTATTTTCCATTGTACACCATTTGTATTTATGGCGTTTGTAAAATGGTCTGCACCGATAGACACGTATTTATCCTGTTCAAAAAACAGAGGATAATTTGCTGTTTTTGGATAGTTGGCTATTTCTGATTTTGCATTTACAACAGGGATTTCTTCAACAGTAGAATCTTTAGCTACATATTTTACTTCAGGCATTCTTTGAAATCTAGGCTCTTGCCAAGATGTATAACCAATATGCTTTTGATCCATCATGTGGTTCCACTTGCCGTTATGCAATTGATGGTATTCTCTTGTAATTAAAGAATCATTAGTGTACAATGCTTTTACTTTAT
>JAAFHG010000498.1 GCA_013297585.1 Chitinophagales bacterium | reverse complement strand
TTGAAAAATATGATTTCATGAATATGTCTATATGTACACTCTTACCCTCACACTCTAATCGATCAAATGACCTCATTGAAAATGATTTTTGATTTTTGACTTTCACTACATTTATAAATCCTTTCCAGAATAATAAAAAATTGCTATCCACTGTAACTTTCTTTGAAGTTAAACTTACTTGTGAATGTTCAATTTCTGTATTATTTACTTTTAATGTGTCTTGCTTTACTTCAATATTATTTACATTTGAATTACAGATACAGAGTACTAAGCTAAAAATAATAAAAAAATTCATTGTATAATATTTTACTGTGAATAAGTTATTCTACCAAAAGCATCAAAGTAAACATTAGTTATTGTTCGGCTTACTTGGTTTGCACCATATTCATAAGCCATTGTCCATTTACCTGTATTAGCATAAGCATTACTGTAATAGCCTATAGCTGAAGAATGGTCTTTAGGCCAGTTTGAAGAAGTAAATGACGGATTACCTCCTCTAAACATAAATAAAGATGCCCTAGTACAACTTTGAGAACCAAATGTACTAGCGTGAAGTTTTTTTGCTAATGCTTTCAGCATTTCAACACCACCATTATGAACACCACCAGCACAACAGGAAAAAACTACTACACGTGCAGCACTTGGTAATGCAATGGAACTTGCTAATTTGGATGATATTCTATGTAATGCTGAGGATATTGCAATATTTTCTGTATGAAAAATTTCAGCACCTATAGCAAAATAAGCTCTATGATTAGGTGCATCTTTTGCATCACCATGACTTAAGATTAATAAGTTGTTAATCATAGCATTTATAGCCTCTATCTGCGTTGCGGCATCGTCAGCATTCTCAACGTGTAATACTTTAATATTTCCCCCTGTTTTAATAGCTTGATCAACTATTGTTGTTAACGCTCCTGTTCCGTAATCATTTTGTACAGTCTTACCATCACTCTCAAATTTTGGAGCCAACATTACAGATGTTGAAGTAGCAAAATCACCAATTCCGTATTGTTGCTGAACTTTGTCCCAACCAACAGTCACAGTCTTTCCATTTTCATCCTTATCCTCATATTCTCCAGTTGCCCGATCATAAGTAGCTGCCATCCCATCAGGATCAACAAATAATAATGGATTATTGAAGCAGTAATTGTATGGGTTGTAATGCTGAAAGAGTTCACACTTAGGGTCTATTTGCCAAAAGCGTCCTAATTGTGGGTCTTGCATGCGTGCATGAAAATCGTAGGTCTCAAGTCCTGAACCGTCTGTAAATTCTTTGTTTTGTATTTCTTTTCCTGAGTATAAATATTTATTTTCTATTCCATTTGCCGCCCTTGAAGATATTGCCGCCATCGTTAACCCGAACGGATAGTAATGCGTTTCCTCTACCAATGGCCCCTTGGTATGTGTTACCTGTAAATTATCAAAGAACACGTTAACGTTTGCGTTTCGTTGCTTTCGTAAATGTACAGAAATCCATTCTTACTCATTGGGATATTTTGTAGCAGGTGCGTTTTAAATTCTTGGTCGCCACCTACAGGGTCTGCACTGCTACTACTACCTGCTACATATTTTAATTGCTCATCAAACAATATCCAATTAATAAATGCCTTTGGCTTACCATTACCACTGCCGTAAGTATTCGTTTGGTCGGTTAAAAAACTTGATACGCCTGGATTTAATATACCACCGCTAGCAAGCACAGTAGCTGTAGCACCATGTACTGCACCACCCGCTGCTTTTACTGCACCATTGGCTAGTGCTGTCACTAAATCTGTCACCGGGCTAATTGTTGATGGATTTGGTATTGCGCCATTAAGTCTATACCAACTGTTTGCCCTAATGTCTACCTTATCGCCTGCCATTACTTTCAGCACTATACTAGTACCTATTTTAGTGCCACTACCGCTTAATTTATGTACATAGTCGTTTGGATTGGTGTATGTGTCGTTGGGATAACCACCTACTGTACTTTTATGTACCCTTGTGGCAGCATCATCTGGTATATTATAGTATTGTTTTTCATTGTTAATATTACCATCTTCTAAACTTGCTACTGGATAAGGGTCTACTTTTACCTCATCCGTCAAAACCATACGCACATTACCCAAATGGTCTTTTATAAAATAGTCTGCTGCCCAGCTCGTATTGCCATTGGCAGCTGTTGGGGTTATTGGTCGGTAACGACCTTCTTCATGGCCAATAAACTGTAAGGCTTCTGGCTGGTTTAAAGCTGCAAAAGCACCGTTGCTATAGGTACATAGTTCTAATAAAGAGATACCTTTTATGTACACTTCAAGATACCGTAAACAAACATACCGAAGAACGGTTGCTGCTTATAGAGGGAAACACTAAGAGCAGATTATCATAAACAAGAGATAAGTTATTAAAACAGAAAACCCACATATAATAAGGTGGCCTAATAAGATAGTTTTAATCTACTTACACAGCCTCAACTTTATTCACGTCAATTTTTGGGAAAAAAGTCATTAGTAACCCAATAGCAGAAAAAAATACGAGTGCAACTAACGCCCACTGCTTTTCGGGGCAAATACCTACTAAACAACTCGTTAAAAGAATGTAGTTTCTAATAGACCAAGAAAAATGCATGGCGCCTAAAAAAACATTGGTGCGTTTTGCCCAAATTTTTGGTAACAAAAAAAATATAGACATTATTACACTAAAAAACATGTTCACCTTGCCAGGTGTACCAAAATCTGTACCTCTAGCATTCATACCTGTGATTACCAATCCTTTGCTATCAATAATTACCCAAGGTAAAAAACAAAGTCCAATTACCGCAATTGCGGCTATAAATCCAATAGTTTGAGAATATTTCAAAGCAAAAAATTTGGTACTTAGCAAAGATAAGAGCACTTGCAACACAGATTTTATAAGTACTTCGTTAAATTGATGTTGTAACAA
>JAAFHG010000141.1 GCA_013297585.1 Chitinophagales bacterium | reverse complement strand
CTGCCAGAAAAGATGAATATGGTTCGGTAAAAGACTATCAAAACAAGTGGCACTATACCTTATTTGTAGAACATGGTAGAGTAACGGATGAAAATGATTATCCATTAAAATCTGCCTTACTTGCCATTGCAGAAGCTGGTAAATGCACATTTAGATTTACGAGTAACCAAAACTTGATTTTAAGCGATATTGAAGAAACAGATAAGGCTGCTGTAGAAGCATTGCTAAACGAGTTTCAGATAATAGAAAAGCAAAGCCAATTAACTGGCTTGCGCATTAATTCTATGGCTTGTGTGGCCTTGCCAACTTGCCCTCTAGCATTGGCAGAAGCCCAACGTTACTTACCAGAATTAATCAGTAAAGTAGACCCGTTATTGGCGAAATACCAACTTGAAAAAGACGATATCGTTATTCGTATGACAGGCTGCCCTAATGGTTGTGCAAGACCTTATGCTGCTGAAATTGGTTTGGTAGGTACATCTGCTGGGCATTATAACTTACATATTGGTGGCGATAGAGAAGGCACTAGATTGAATACTAAATACAAAGAACAATTAGACGAAACCGCTATTATACAAGAGCTTGACAGCTTATTTGGCCAATACAAAAAAGACAGACAACAAAAAGAAACGTTTGGTGATTTTGTAACAAGAACAATTTTTAATTGAATATGAATTTTTATTAATAAAATAACTACTTATACAGTTATTGTTTTACAAGGGTATCAATAATAGTATAAAACTTTTTCTTGAATGCATCAAAGTATTCACCAGTTCCTGGCCCGTAAAATCCAGTGTCTATTGAATGTACATTACCAAGTTTATCTACAATAATAGTTGATGGAAATACTTTAATTGGTGTAAACTGTGGTAAAGTTTTTTCAGTACGGCTTTGGTCGCCAACTGTAACACCAGTAATCAATAAAGGATATTGAACACCAAAACGCTCTTTAAACTTAAGCACACTTGCTTTGCTACGTTCAAAATTCTCAGTTAGTTCGTAAGCCAACCCAATTACTTCGATACCACGTTGCTTATTTCTATTATAGAAATCTGATAAAAAAGCCGTTTCATCCATGCAATTTGGACACCATGAACCTAATAATTGCACTATTACTATTTTGTTTTTAAAACGTTCATCTTCAATAGAAACAGGCTTTTCATCTAAGCCTTTAAAGCTAAAACGTAACTTGCTGTCTGCTTCGTCTTTTAAGTACATGGCAGTTGTATTTGGCAAAGTAGCTGTATCGTTTTTTACTGCCGAAAACACTTGTTTACCTATGGCACCAGAATAAAAAATACCATTTCTAATAGTTTTATTATTGCTAATGATGGCTGAAAATGAAAAAGCATGGCTGCCATCAAACGTAGATAATAGCATCGTATCGCCATTAACCAAACCACTTAAATATCTGTAATCGCCTGTAGGCGTTACAATTGAACCAGTTAATAATGCACCTTTCTGCTGAAAAACACCAATAGCTGCATCATTATTTACCCCAAAGCGCATTGCCCATTTTCCAGAAATATTAGCTTTAGGCTTAGTTGTAATGACAAATCGAGCCGTATTGGCTATTGCCGTAAGCGGTACAATTTGGTTTTGCCTAGCTCCTGCTTTTATCCATACTCCTTCAAGCTTAGTTTTTGTGTGCATTTTTACCCTAAACTGCGATTCAAAAACAGGCATTTGAATAAATAAAGAATCTTCTTTTGTAAAAGTTATTTTATCAACCTTAATCCGTTCGGCACCATTAATAATATATAACACAGGCTTATCATTTACTTGCTGCCATTGAAAGTTAAATACAATGGCATTGCTGTCTTTACGCAATAATTTTGCCTGCCAAATACCTTCTTGAAGTATCGTTTGAGCCAAAATAGTTGTAACAATAAATTGCGAAATAATAAAAATAGTTGTCTTCATTTTAGTTTAAATAGCTGTACACACAAGAATAATAAAAGTCTATTGATTCGCTAAACCAAAAACGAAATAATTGATAATTGGCAAATAAATAATGCCCTAAATATGCACATAAACAGTAGATTTGTTGTTATTGAAAGTTGCGTAACGAATACTTTTAGAGCATCAGCCGTAGTAAAAATAGGCAACGCAATATTGTATAATTGTATCAATTCATGAACGAATTTTTTATTATTCTTGGTTTAGTATTGTTAAATGGTATTTTCTCAATGGCAGAAATAGCGCTTATTTCTGCAAGAAAAGCGCGGCTTGAAGGACAAGCCAACAAGGGTGACACTAAAGCGAAGTATGCTTTAGAATTAGCCAATCATCCAGATAGTTTTTTATCTACCGTACAAATTGGCATTACATTAATTAGTATATTATTGGGTATTTTTTCTGGTGAAAATTTTCAGAACCATGTAGCCAGTTGGCTTGAAAAAATAACCATATTAAAGCCTTACATAAATACCATTTCAACAGTTGTTACAGTATTTATAATTACATATATATCACTAGTATTAGGCGAATTAGTACCTAAACGAATAGGCCTTAGTAATCCTGAAGCAATTGCAAAATTTGTGGCGGGGCCGATGAAGATATTGTCTACAGTAAGCTTTCCATTTGTATGGCTATTAAGTATTTCTAGTAATTTATTGGTACGTTTATTTGGTATACAACGCAACGACAATGCTGTAACTGAGGAGGAAATTAAAGCAATAATAACAGAAGGTACAGAGCAAGGCACTATTGAAGAGGCTGAACAGGAAATTATAGAACGTGTGTTTCACTTAAGCGATAGAAATATTACTAGCTTAATGACACATAGAAAAGATATTGTATGGCTAGATGCGAGTAAAACGGTTGGTGATGTAAAACGATCGTTGCGTGAAGCAATGCATTCTATTTACCCTGTTTGCGATGGTAACATTGATAAAATAAAAGGTTTTGTATCTATTAAAGAGTTGTTTACAGCCGATGAAGCAGTTACTATTGGCAGTATTATAAAACAACCTATGTATGTACCTGAAAATAATACAGCTTATCAGGTTTTAGAGAAATTTAAAGCATCAAAAATTCATCATAGTTTTATTGTAAACGAATATGGTAGTATTGAAGGTTTGATTACGTTGAATGATATTTTAGAAGCCATTGTTGGCGATATGAGCCAGCCAGATGAAGAACCATATGAAATGACAGAACGTGCCGACGGTAGCTATTTAATTGATGCACAAGTTTCATTTTACGACTTCCTAAAGCACTTTGATAAAACTGAATGGCTAGACGATGGTGACCAAGAATTTGATACATTAGCTGGTTTTATACTAGATCAACTTAAAGAAATACCAAAAACTGGTGACACACTTAGTTGGCGTGGCTTTGATTTTGAAATAGTAGATATGGACAGTCACAGAATAGATAAAATTTTGGTAACAGCTAACGATGTAGAATAATAACTGTATCTTAACAAAAAGTTTGTTCAAAACCGTTCCAATGGTTAATACTTGCTGCTTTTGAGCTGTAGCCTTGTTAGATTTTTTGTCGTAGGCGTTAAACTATTGCTGCAAAATTCGCCTTGCGTCGTTAAAAATTCATCTACGTATATACCATCAATAATCTTTAACAAGTTCTAAATCTTCTGCCCTTTCATAGCTTTACTTATCGCTTGATCCATTACACGTTCAGCAAAAGGTTTAGTAATGTTGTTTAGTGCTTCTATTTTGGTTTGAATCAAATTTTTATCTTCCATAGTTAACGCTAGTTGCAAGGCTTGCATAGCTTGTGCAGTATTCATTATTTCATCTTTACTTATTAACGCCGTGTTTTTAGTTAAAAACTTTTCAGTCGCTTCAAGTATTTGTTCGCCTTCTGTTCTAGCTTCTACTAAAGCACGCACTTTAATATCTTCTTTGGCATTTGTAATACTGTCTAGCAACATTTTTTCTACTTCTTCATCGGTAATACCAAATTGCGATTTTACTTCTATACTTTGCTCTACACCACTTCTTAGCTCTTTGGCTTTTACCACCAAAATACCATCAGCATTAATTAAAAAACTTACTTCAACTTTAGGCATGCCAGCAGGCATGCCAGGTATACCAGTTAGGTTAAACTCAGCCAATAAACGGTTATCTTTCACCAAGTCTCTTTCGCCTTGAAACACAGAAATACGCATACCACTTTGGCCATCTTTATGCGTGGTATATTGTCTACCAACCTTTGTAGGAATTTTAGAATTTCTAGGAATCAAAACATCCATCAAACCACCCATTGTTTCTATACCGAGGCTTAGTGGCGTAATATCAAGCAATAAAAAATCTTTGTTATTACCAGCCAATATATCAGCCTGAATAGCTGCACCTAAAGCCACCACTTCATCAGGATTAACCGTATCGTTTACAGGCTTACCAAAAAAAGCTGACACTGCATGTTGAACAGCAGGCACTCTTGTACTACCGCCTACCATTACTATGGTATCAATATCATTAATAGTTAAATCTGCATCTTTTAAGGCGCCTTTACAACTTTCTATTGTTTTGGCAATTAAAGGTTCTATTAATGCTTCAAATTCAGTTTTGGTAATGGTTAATAAATCACCATTTACGTCTGCTGTAAAACTATTGTGCCTACTTAAATGCTTTTTAGCTTCCTCAGCTTTTAAGCGTAATGTTTGCGATAATTGTTTGTTTTGTTGTAGTTCTTCTTGTGCAATACCAAATTGCTGTAACCAATGCTGCACTAGTATTCTATCAAAATCGTCACCACCCAAATAGGTATCGCCATTGGTACTTAAAACTTCGAAAATACCATTGGTAATTCTTAATATAGATACATCAAATGTGCCACCCCCCAAATCATATACTGCTATTGTTTTCTCTTCATCTTTTGCTAAGCCTAAACCATAAGCCAAGCTTGCTGCTGTAGGCTCATTTACAATGCGTAACACGTCTAATCCGGCCAATTTTCCTGCATCTCTTGTGGCTTGTCGCTGTGCATCGTTAAAATATGCTGGCACTGTAATGACAGCCTTAGTTACAGGTGTTTTTAATATATGCTCGGCTCTTTGTTTTAGTTCTTTTAAAATAAAAGACGATAATTCGATGGGTGAATAAAACATATTACCTACTTGTACCTTTACCAAGCTTTCAGTATTATCATCTATTACTTTATAGGTAAAAAAATTGGCATTATTTTTTACATCATTGTAGCTTTTACCCATTAACCGCTTAGCGCTAAAAATGGTATTTTGTGGTTCTGTTTCTAAAAATAATTTTGCATCCTCACCTACTGTGGGGTTACCTAATTCATCAAAGTGAACAATACTAGGTACCAAACTACTGGTATTAAATTCTTTTAAAGCAATAGGTTGTTTTGTTTCAGGATGAATAATAGCTACCAAACTATTGGTTGTCCCTAAATCAATACCCACAATCATTTCTGCTTGTTGTAAACTACCTGTTGCAATATTTATAGAAATCTTAGCCATAATAAAATTCGTAAGGGCTAAAAAATAAGCCCGTTAAAAAAAGAATGCAAAAGTAAGCGTACAGTAGCTTTTGCAATTGCGAAAGAAGAAAGGAAATTATAACAACATTAATAATTGGGTTCAACACATTTACCTATTTAATACATAGCAAAACTCACACAAAGCTATAATCAATTTATTTATATTTTTAATATGCATATACGGGTAAAAATAATTCTAAATTATTTTATGTATAATTTATAGTAAACAATAAATAAAAACACATGTTACTTTGTGAAAGCATAATAGGCACAAAAAAGCCCCAAAATGCTTTTTTTTGAGGCTTTGGAGGTATGTTTTAATGAACTACATTTTCCATCTATCGGTCAACTTGGTTCTTAACGCTGGCTTCATGTTACGTTGAATGTTCCATAAATCCGATACGCTGAATGTATTTGGCTTTATATCTTTTGCAACAGTTTCTTTTGTCTCAGTTAACAATACTCTTAAATCTTCATTTTCCATCTGTATTACAGATGTGTTTACTTGCTGTTTCATAATCTATGCTTTAATTGTTCTTTAATTACAATTTTGATTGAGCAACAAATCATCTGGCAGCTTGTGGAAATCGTTGTAGTGGTGCTTCAGGTAAAATAAAATCTTGAAGTATTTATTGGCTCTTTTTTTGGATTGCAAATGTAGTACCAATTTTCATACCCGTGCACCTTAAATACTTAAGACTTTGTTAAATGTGTAGCTATTACACTAAAATTAGCCTTTTACTTGTACAACATTTCCTGTAACGGTTACTGTATATTGCTTTAATGCCGTATTAGCAGGGCCTTGCGTTACACTACCACTATTGCTAAATGTAGCACCATGATTAGGGCAATAAAATCGGTTATTCGAAGATTGATATTGTACAGAAGTACCCTCATGTGTGCAGCTTGCTGAAACGGCAATAATAGCACCACTTGTAGTTTTGGCTACTATTACACCATTGCTATAAACATAACCACCATTGGTGTTTAAAGCCGCATTTGCAGATTGAGATAAGTCGAGCGTAAAATCAACATTAGGTGCGGCAACACTACCACCCATACAAGCGGCAATAGTAAGCGCACCAGCAGATAAACCAAGCATTGATAAAAATTCTTTTCTGTCCATCATTTTATTTTTTAAAGGTTATTATTTTTAGGTTTTTTAATTTGAAATACTCTAGATAAATTAAAGCCAAAGCTTATTTCGCCTTTACCCCATGTGTTGGTAGTTTCAGTTACAAACGCTCTTTCATTCATTCCTGTGGCGTTAGATACATGTAGCTGAAACACGTGACCACCAGTTTCTATATCTATACCTACAGATAGAGGATTGTAATTAATACCAGTTTCTTTACCATTTGCTAAATAGAAATAATCACAAGTAAGTGCCATACGTTTAGAAACTTTTAGCCTACCACCAATGCCTAGTGCATAAACATCGTTGGGCTGAGTGCTTAAGGGCACAATATTATTATGTACTAATGTTGGTGAAACTTGTAAGGATAATTGCTCGCTAAATTTTCTACCAACAATTGCTTGAAAGTAATAAGCTATGCGAGAAGAAAAATAGTTGTTAATGGTAAGGTCTGCATAAGGCAGTGTATTAATGGTAGCACCTGCTACCAACGCAACGGTTACAGGAAAGGATTGGGTGCCAGTGGACTGACGAAGAGGTGCATACTTTATATACCCATCAACTTCTTTTTTAAAAGTGCTTCTACCAATGCCTACCATTAAATTTTGCTTTAGCCCAAAATCAAGCCCCATACGCATACTTGCTTGATCTAAACCAAAAAAGTTTTTACTACCTTGATTGAGTAAGCCAAACCGATGTAGAATTCTAAAATCCATTGTACCAGCAGATAAAAACTCCATAGAATGCCCGTTAATTACTCGTGTTGA
This sequence comes from Chitinophagales bacterium, assembly GCA_013297585.1. GTDB lineage: Bacteria > Bacteroidota > Bacteroidia > Chitinophagales > Chitinophagaceae > Parasediminibacterium. The sequence goes on along the minus strand of JAAFHG010000141.1, from coordinate 1,224 downwards.
TTTAAAGGCATTTTTCACAATTTCTTTCTTAGGCTTGTCTTCGCCTACTAGTTTTAATAAATCTTCCTCTTGTGCATGAAGCAGAGTTGTACTGGCCGAAAAAATGACAAACATCATCAGTGCCAAAATTATTTTTTTCATTTTTAAAGGTTTTAGGGTTAAAATATTTAACTACTTTTTCAGTACATCTAACGTGCAGTCTACAATTAATTTCACATTTTTTGCAATTTTATCAGCTACCAATTGTGGTATAGCTATTGCATAATCTGATAATAAAACCGAAAAAGTAGCTGATAACATAATTCTGCCATCTTTCACTATCAATTTACCGTCAGTTTCAATGCTTTTTGTTTCGCCATGCATGGTTAAACTACCTTTAACTTTCACAGAATAAGTATCATTTTTTTGATAATTAATGGTAGCATTATTGATAATAGTGCCCTTGAAGATTGCCTTAGGAAATTTGTTACTCTCAACATAATTCTCGTTAAAATGCTCCATCATTAAGGCACGCTCAAATTCAAATCCTTTCATCAATGCTGATAGCTGTAAATCACCTGTTTTAGTATCTAAAACACATATCACAGTTTTATTGATACCATCAATATTTTCAGGCGACTTGGCTGCGGTTGCATCGAAGGTTATTTTACCATTTTTAGTAAATAATTTATCTTGTGCATTAATATTTGCAGCTAATACTATTAATATAAAAGCAAGCGTTATTTTTTTCATTTGATTGTTTTTTAAATGTGATTATTAATTATTTTTTTCTAGAATACAGCAACTTAATATTACGTCAGATCCAATACCTAAATCATCTGCATTAAAACCTGTATAAATACCTTTTATGGTTATTGTTTTCAATTGGCCATAGCCTTTAATTTTTGTATTTTGTACGCTATCTAGGCTACAACGTATAGTTGCAGTTGATGCACTATCACCAATAACTATTGTATGAAAACCTTTTTCATCGGTATCAATTGCTTTAACAGCACCAGTAACTTCTATTATTTTTGAGTGGTATATACTATCATAGTATTGTGACTTATTGGCAAATTGCTGTATCAATTGGTTAGATGATAGCGTAAAATCAGTGTTTGCATCTGCTACGTTTATAGCTTTTCTATTATACTCGTTATATGCATACGTACCAACAGCTAATGCTACAACACCAATAAGCACTAGTAGCATTAAAGTTTTTTTGTTTTTTTTCATGATATTATT
>JAAFHG010000670.1 GCA_013297585.1 Chitinophagales bacterium | reverse complement strand
TCCTAGTTCTATTAATACACTGCAAGTGGTTAAGAAAATTTATAGACAGAATTATACCAAAACTGGAAATGAATTGGAAGCTATTAGCGAAAAAACTCCACTAAAAATTGGTGATCGATTGGTTGTTAGACTAGAACTAAAAGTAGACCGCCCAATGGAATATGTACACATTAAAGACTTAAGAGCTTCGGCATTGGAACCTGAAAATGTGAATTCTGGCTACCATTATAGAGAAGGTTTATACTACTACGAGAATACTCGTGACGCTGCAACCAATTTCTTTGTAGAACTGATGCCTAAAGGTGTATATGTATTTGAATACAATTTGCGTGTAACGCATGCTGGTAATTTTAGCAATGGTCTTACTACCATTCAATGCATGTATGCTCCTGAGTTTACAAGCCATACAGCTGGAATAAGAATTGATGTAAAGCAATAACTTTCAGTTACAATATCCAGCTTACAGTGACCAGTAGAAAAATCTATTTGCACCCACAGTAAGCTGGATATTAACACAAAACTGCGCAGTAGGATAGGCAGTAGTACCGCCTGCATAGGAAAGTGTGTAAGCCAGTGGCGAGGTAGGCGTACTACAGATAGCCTACAAGCTAGCCCTTAGTGATGTGGCCTGCATAAAAAAAGACCTAATCACTTAGGCCTCTTCAAATAAATTTATGCAATTAAAATTATGCAGCTGTTTTAGATTTTACTGAAAATTTTACTTTTACTTTTTCCCATTTAAAACCAACTCCGTCTTTTTCTAATTCGAACTCTAGCGTTTCGCTGACGTCTTTCAAATCTTCTTTTTTTACATCAACACGAAGTGCATCTTTTTTCTCATCGTATTCAAACGAACCCCAAGCATTCCAAACTGTATTGAAAATAACCGTCCAAGAACCATCTTCTTTAGGTATAGAATAGATTCCATATTTACCTGCTTTAAGTTCTTTACCTTCTACTAAAATATCTTTGTCTACTTCTAAACTTGTAGTTTCGTTAGCTCCAGTTCTCCACACTTCATCATATGGTACTAACATCCCCCATATTTCACGACCTTTTACAGATGGTGATCCCCACATTACTGTTACTTTAGCACCGTCTACCATGCCTACAGTTTGCTTCCATGGACTAGGACGACCAGCATCGAGTACCGTGGTTTGTGGTGTGCTTAAACTATCTGTTGATTTGATGTTATTTTCTACACTTTTGTTATCTACTTTAGCACCACATGCAAAAATAAAAGTCAACATTCCAATACCAATAAATTTTTTCATGGCTATACTAATAATTGTTTAGTTTTGTATTATCATTCAAAGTTAAGGAATAAAAATGAAAATCAAACCATTTATACACTGTATTGCCTATTTATTCAGCTTTTTTTTGATTTCGTGTAGTAGTAAAAAAACGGATGTTTCCATCAATAATCCGATTAGCGAAAGCAAAGATTCTGCCAAAACACAAATGTATGTTTGGGTTGAAAATGCGCTGATGAGAAGTGAACCCAATACGAGTTCTACTATAGTAGATACCATCCCTGGAGGCTATACTGTTATCTACCTAGGCGAAAAATCAACAACAAAAGAAAAAATAAAATTACGAGGTTTAGAGTTTGATGATTATTGGTACAGAGTAACACTGAACGATGGAACCAATGGATGGATGTATGGAGGAATGTTAACCGAAAACTTACAAAAAGCTAAAGACATGAACGACTACAACATATATCCTGGTGTAGGTGTAGGGTGTATAAAATTAGGCATGAGTGTAGACGAACTCAAAGAAAAAATAGGTAGTGAATTTGTAGCATTAGGAAAAATAGTTTTAGCTGAAGGTGGCGAAGAAGAAGGTGTATTTATATATAAAGGAAGCAGCATGGAAATAGATGCTGCCATTACTAAAGACCAAAAAATAAAATACATACGGCTACGCAAACCAGGTACACCATGGCATACGAAAGAAAACATTAAAGTAGGTTCTACACTAGACCAATTAGTAAAACTGAACGAAAAACCAATTAACTTTTATGGTTTTGGATGGGATTATTCAGGTACTCTGGAATCATACAATGGTGGAAAACTAATGATATATGCTGGAAAACTAAACCTAATATTAGGTGAACCTGATGACTTGACCAACT
>JAAFHG010000355.1 GCA_013297585.1 Chitinophagales bacterium | reverse complement strand
TTTTCAAAAGAAATTTATCTTATTTTGGTAGAGTTAACTACGATTATCAAGATAAATATTTGGCATCATTTACATTGCGTAGAGATGGTTCTACCGCATTTGGTAAAAACAGCAAGTTTGGTACATTTATGTCAGGTTCGCTAGGTTGGATTATTAGTAAAGAAAATTTCTTTAAATCTAACACTATCAACTTCTTAAAATTACGTGGTAGTATTGGTACACTTGGTAGCGATGCCACAACCCCTCAGTATTATAGAATTCAGACAGATTATTTAGCATCATTGTATGGTAGTGGTAACAGTATCGGTTACACATTTGGCAATAATTTTCAATCTGGTTCTTCTTTGGGCTCTTTGGCAAATGATGAGTTAGCTTGGGAATTTCAAACACAAAAAAATATCGGTTTCGATATGACGCTTTTAAAAAATAAATTCACTATTGCTGCAGATTACTACGAAAAAGTAACTACTGGGTTGTTATTTACACCTAGTGCTTCATTATATCTTGGTGCGCTTGGTGCGCCTTCGGCAAATATTGGTTCTACAAAGTCTAATGGTATCGATATCAGTTTAGGGTATACCGATTTTATTACAAAGAGTTTAAAATTCTCAACTAATGTAACTTTTACAACCGTAAACAACATGGTTACTGCAACCAATGATGATGGTACAGCAAGAATATTTGGTGGTGGCTATTTTAATGGTCAATCTCAAGCCACTACTTTATTTGCAAAAGATTTTGCACCATCTATTTTTTATGGTTTTAAAACAGATGGCTTATTTCAAACACAAAGTGACATTGCTAAAAGTGCTAAACAAGATGGTGCACAACCTGGCGATATAAAATTTGTAGATGTAAATGGCGATGGTGTTATTAACGATCAAGATAAAACTGAAATTGGTAATCCATTTGCTAAATTTTTAGTAAGCTGGAACTTAAATTTTGAGTATAAAGGGTTCGATTTATCAATTCTTACATATGCTTCTTCTGGTAATAAAATTTACAGAGCGTACGAAAGAAATAACAACTATACCAATAAGTTTCAAGATGTGCTAAGCCGTTGGACGGGCCCAAATAGTACAAACGATGCTAGAAATCCACGTTATTCGTTTACAGATGCTAACAATAATAGCCGAGTAAGTGACAGATATGTAGAAGATGGTTCTTTTATCAAAATAAGAAATATTTTATTGGGTTACACTTTTAATAATAAAACCATTAATAAGGCATTTAGAGCTGTTAGGGTATATGCACAAGTTAAAAATGCCTTCACATTTACTAAGTACACGGGTTTCGATCCTGAGGTTGCAGCCGGTGGTTTGTTAGACGTAGGTGTTGACCGTGGTGCTTATCCTTTAGCAAGAACTTTCTTAGTTGGTCTTGATATTAAATTTTAAAAAACTGTCAACTTAAAACATTTAACAATGAAGATTCCTTATATCAAATTATTTAGCATCGTAGCACTAGTAGCAATGCTTGCTTCATGCAAAAAATGGGTAGATTATAATCCAAAAGAAGATTATAGAATTACCGATTTAGAATACCTTAAATCAGAAAGCGACTACCGTTCATTGGGTGTTGCTGCGTATGCACCTTTGCAATGGTTAAATCAAATAGTACCATTAGGCGATATTGCATCAGACAATTCGGTAAGTGGCGGCGAAAGTGCTAGTGATACAAAATCGTTACAAGATATAGATGATTTTACCACTTATTCAATCAACTCAACCTTATCAGATTTATGGCAATCGTCTTACGAAGGTATTAACCGTGTAAACTATATGCAACAGTATAAAGCTGCGAATCCTGTGGGTACAGCTATCAACTTTGCAGGTAAAGATGCTTTATATGGCGAAATGTATTTTTTAAGGGCTTACTATTATTTTACATTGGTAAAACTATTTGGTGATGTACCAATGTTTACCGACAGACGATTAACATTTACTGATTCAAGAAAACTTACTAAAACTGCAAAAGCAGAGGTATACAAGCAAATAGAAGCCGATTTAACTGCTGCCATAAGTGTGTTGCCTGCATTACAAGTTGATAAAGGACGTGCCACTAAATATGCTGCGCAAGCATTGTTGGGTAAAGTGTATTTGTATCAAAATAAGTACGATGCTGCCGCTGCTATGTTAGATAATGTAATTAACAGTAATGCATTTACATTAGTGTCAGATTTTTCTTCTATCTTTTTACCTAGCGGCGAAAATGGTGTTGAGTCTGTATTTGAAATTCAATACTCTAATTTATCTGCCACTTACGATTGGGCACACACAACACGTGGTCAAGGTAATTTATCGGTACAACAATGTGGTATTAGAAACCTTAACGGTTCTGCCGCAATGCCTTTTGCAAATGGTTGGAGTTTTAACTTACCAACTAGAAACTTACAAAATGCCTATACCGCAGGCGACAAAAGAAAAGATGCTACTTGTCTAGACATTGAAGCATATATGGCCTCAAATCCAAATTTTGCTATTTCGTACCAAGTGGCGCCTTATAGAAATACGGGTTTGTATAATCATAAATACCAACCACGTAAGGGCGAGTCTTCTGGCCAAATAGAGCTTAACTACTCTAATAATTTTAGAACCATTCGTTTTGCAGATGTATTGTTAATGGCTGCTGAAGCATTTAATAAAGCATCCGCACCAAACGATGTGAAAGCACAAACCTATTTAAACCGTGTGCGTCGTAGAGCTTTTGGCGATTTATTGCATGATATCACCAATACAGGTTCTACCTTATATGAAGCTATTTTAACTGAACGTAGATTGGAATTAGCAATGGAAGGCGAACGTTATTTTGATCTTGTACGTACTGGTAAAGCCGCTGCAATACTTGGTACACTAGGTTACAAAACTGGTAAGCATGAATTGTTTCCAATACCACAATCTGAAGTTGAAGTATCTGGTTTAACACAAAATCCTGGTTATTAGTATCGTTTTATTTAAAAAAAATTAACACATGAAAATATTAAAAAAAATACTGTTCAGCTTGCTAGCAATAAGTGCAATGGCAAGTTGTACAAAGGTTACCAACGATGATATTTCGTTTGTAAAATCTGGCACTGCACCTACTAATTTGGCAGTAAATATTGTGGTATCTAAAGCAGGTTTTGCAACTATTACGCCTACTGCAATTGGTGTAGCCTCTTTTGAAGTGTATTTTGGCGATAATTCAGCCAATGCAATAGTTACCCCTGGTAAAAACACAACACATGCCTATGCAGAAGGTAATTATACCGTAAAAGTGGTTGCTAAAAATTTAACAGGCGATAGTACGATGCTTACAAAAGCAATTTCTGTTGTAACGTCTGAACTATTGGTAGATTTTGAAGCCGCCGCTACTACTTATGGTGCTACCGTTTTTGGTGGTACTGCATTTGCAAAAGTCGCTAACCCATCTGCAACAGGTATTAATACAAGTGCCAATGTAGGTAGAATAACCAAAGGTAGCAGTGGTGCGTTGAGCGAAACTTGGGCTGGTATTACTATTAATACAAGTGCGCCTTTCACGTTTGCTGGTCAAGGTATTGTAAAAATGAAAGTATATTCTAACCACGCTGGGGCTATTTTCAAGTTCAAGTTAGAAGCCCCATCAACTGGCGCAACTGTGGAAACCGATGTTGTTGGTACTGTGGCTAACGGTTGGCAAGAATTAACTTTTGTAATGGATCCATCTGTAAACGGTCGTTCTTTTGGTGGCTTTAGTATTTTCTACGAGTTTGGTTTACAAGGCAATGGCTCGGCTAATTTCATTGGCTATTTCGACGATATCAAAATATTCCCATAATTATTTAAAAAATGAATGCTATGTCTAAAAATATAAAATGTATTGCGGGAATATTATTTTCCCTGCTACTTACAGTAAGTAGTTGTACAAAAGAAGATAAAACCTTTGGCGATTTATCTGCACCTACAGCACCTGTTATAGATGTGCAAGTGGTGGGTAAAACTACCGCTGCGCCTCATGGCGATAGTAGCGGTAAAGTAATTGTTACCATCACATCTACCAATGCTATTAACTATAAAGTAAGTTTTGGAGAAGGCGGGGCAGATAGTATTAGTACCAAAACCAATTCTCGCACAGCTATTCACATATTGGTTTAAAAACATTAAATGTAACCGTTACCACT
>JAAFHG010000679.1 GCA_013297585.1 Chitinophagales bacterium | reverse complement strand
CCAAATTATCTATCATCAAGCTGCTCGATGTTGGGTTAGGATAAACTTTAATTAAATTGCTATTCAAACTATCTTCATCTAAACCCACGCAAGCCCATACATCGGTTAAAATTTTTGTTTTACAACCATTTACTGTGTTTGTAACTATAAGTTGGTAAGTACCATAAGCGTTTGTAATTAAAGATAAGGCATTTGTATTAGTTGTAATAGCAACAGATGGAACAGTCCATGCAAAACTCATGTCGGCAATATTTCCTCCGCTTACAATAGGATTGATGTTTACCGTACCGTTTGGACAACTAATAGTATGAACAATAAGTGTAGTTAGATAGGGATAAATTCTACTATCACCAATAGTTAGTGTTTTGGTAGATATGCAACCATTATTAAGATCTTTAACCAGTATGGTATATGTGCCAGCACTATATGCATCTAAACTATTACTTGGGAGTGGCATTGTAGATGGTGGAGGTTCCAACCAAGCTGATACAACTACAGCTTGGTTATTTGAAAAAACAGAGTTGGAAGGAATAGATGTTGTGCTATTATTGTTTAATTGTATTAACGAGGTAAAACAGGTTAAGGAATTACTACTGCTAGAAATGGTAGCATTGGGAGGAAAAATATTTTGATACGCAGGAATAACCGTAGAACTTTGGCATTGGTTGATGGCATCTGTTACAACAAGCGTGTAATTAGCCAGTGGTAATATGCTTGGACTGATAGTAAAATTTGCATTAACAATTAAATTAGTTGCTGAACTAGTACCCGTTGGAAACGACCATAAAAAATTTACGCTTGACGTAATACTTGATGCTTGTAATTGTATAGATGTGTTGGTGCAATTTAAAACAGCTAACGTGTGTGTTACATTTATGTTAGGCACAACAGTGTTTACGCCAATTGCTAATGGTTGTGGCAGAAAAGATAAAGTCCCTGATGTGGCACTAACACTATAAATGCCAGCATTTGTTATAGCCAAAGAATTTCCAACAACCGTTAGGCCCAACTGGGAGTTTACCCAAGTATAAGAAACTGGGGCAGAATAATTGCTGCTCGCAAACAAATTAATAACAGTATTGGTGCAAGTAATATCATAATTACCTGTTGGGTTTGTAATGGTAAACGTTTGCTGTGAATATAATTCTGTATTAAACAGCAACACGTTTAACCATATCAGCATTTTCGCCCAACGGTTCAATAATAAATGTTTGCTTGAATAGTTAACACCCATAATATCTAGTTTTTACACTACTTTGCAAAATGTATGCCAACGTTTCAGTTGTACTATTCTTTAACAATTTTGTAAGTCTTAAAATGGTTATTCGTTTCTATTTTTAAATAATACAACCCACTATTTAAAAAACTAACATCAAGTTGTTTTTCCAAATTAAAATTCTCTTTTATAAAAATGGTTTTACCAAGAGAATTATATATGCTAAGTATTAAATTATCTGTTAAAACATTTTTAAACTCAAAACGTAATTTTTCATTGACGGGATTTGGAAAACTTCAAGTCCAATTGCATCAAGATAATTATCATTAATTCCAGTAAATAATGTGTTTTTATAATTCCATTTTAACAAAACACCATTTGTACCACTTAAAAGGGCTATGCTATCATTTAATAAAACTATGTTTAATAACGTAGTAGTAATACCTGTATTAAAGGTTTGCCATGTTTGACCCGCATCTATTGTTCTAGCTATTATTCCTTTATTTTGTAGATTTGCTCCAACAACAAAACCTTCATTAGCATTTTTGAAGTTGATTCCGTAGCTCGAATATATTGGCAAAAATGTATTCGCCCAATTACTACCACCATTTGTTGATTTAGCAAGCCCTCCATATAATGACAGGCCAAAAATTGTATCTTTATTCAAGAAGAAAAAATCAGTAATAGGTTGCGAGCCAATTCCCCACGAATAAGGCCATGTGTTGCCTCTGTCTTTAGATAAATAAAAATTTCCTGTACCACCTCCCGCACAAATCATGCTATCGCCATATATTTTAAATGCATTTACTGTATTTGGAAATGTCAACGGTATCGTCCCGTTTGTCTACGTTGTGCCTCCATTAGTTGTTCTTCTGA
>JAAFHG010000178.1 GCA_013297585.1 Chitinophagales bacterium | reverse complement strand
GGATTTTCAATTGTATAAAGATAAAGATGGTAAAGCCAACGAGTACTCTTTAAATGATTTCTCTAATAGTGGTATTGCCCAAATATTTAGAGAAAAAGGTAGCACTATATTATTAATTACTGCTACTGGTGGCGATAGTGCTAGCAAAGTCGCTTTTGAGAGTGTTATTAAAAACTTTAGTACACAGCTTACTGAAATTGAAAGTAACGTATGTATTGCACAAAGCAACGGTAAAAGCAACTACTTTTTTAAATTGCCAGAGGGTAATGATGTAGTGAGTTATAAAGGCGATAAAAATACTTTCGCTATTTTCTGGGAGAAATTTAAATGGTTCATTCTAATTGGTTTATTAGTATTGGTATTATTAGCATTTTTCTTCGTAAGAAATAAAGTAAAAGAATCTCAAGAAACATTTAAAGAACTTTAGTCTCAACCCATACTAAGCTGCCGATATAATGAACCGTTGTGTATTACATAAAATGAATGAGGCTGCAGTATTTGCTGAAGACAAACTGATAGCAGTAGGTGACATAGCTGATACATACAGCTATGCACCTATAAAAGCTGCCTTAAATTTTGGTTTTTTGCAACGTAAAGAGTACGTCGCTTTTCTTGCAAAAGAAGGTTACGATATTATAGATGTACGAAACGAAGAAATGGACAAGGCCTACATTGAAGATTGTGAGGTCTCTCACATGAATTCTTTTTTGTACTTGCCATTGCGGAAATTACCTAGTGGCGAACTTTTGATTGCAGTAGCAGACCCTTTTGATGAGAAACTAGCCGTAAGTTTAACTGTAAAATTTAAATGTCCCTTAAAGTTCGTAGCTACATCGGATCTTGATATTACTTGGATGGCTCATACCATGAGAGGTGGTTTTTTTGTAAAAGAGGCTGTATTTAGTTTAATGAAAAAAGATCCAGATAGTTCTGGTTTAATTACATTTACCGATAGCCAATTATACTTTTTGTTTGGCTTTATTGGCATTACAGTAGCGATGCTAATTCTGTTTTTTAAGCCCACGTTCATAGCTATTAACCTTTTTTCTAGTGTGTTTTTCTTGTTTTCTATTTTGTTTAAATTATACCTAGCACTTACAGGTTCAAAATCAGAATTGCACGAAGTAGTTTCTAAAGAGGAAATTAAAAATGTAAATGAAGCTACATTACCTGTATATACAATTTTACTACCAGTATTTAAAGAAGATAAGCTAATACGCAAGTTAATTTGGAACCTGCGTAGTTTAGATTATCCACAAGCAAAGCTCGATGTAAAATTATTAATTGAAGAGGTAGACGATAAGACGTTAAATGCAGTACGAAATTTGGATTTTCCTGCCAACTTTGAGGTAATTGTTTGCCCTGCACACCAACCGCAAACCAAGCCTAAAGCTTGTAATTATGGACTACACTTTTCTCGTGGAGAGTACTTGGCTATTTACGATGCTGAAGACGTTCCTGATTCTGACCAGTTGAAAAAAGTTGTATGCCAGTTTAGAAAACTGCCAGATGAGTTTGTGGTGCTGCAAGGCGCTTTAAACTATTTCAATAAAAATGAAAACTTGTTAACTAGAATGTTCACCTTAGAATATTCTTATTGGTTCGATTATATGTTGACGGGTTTAGAAACAATGGATATTCCCATTCCTCTAGGCGGTACATCTAATCATTTTAAGCTAAAAAAGTTAATTGAACTTGGCGCTTGGGATCCCTTTAATGTAACAGAAGATGCCGATTTAGGATTACGAGTATACGATAAAGGCCTAAAAGTAGGGGTAGTTAATAGTACCACGCTTGAAGAAGCGAATAATGAATTTTTTAACTGGATTCGCCAGCGTAGCAGATGGATTAAAGGTTATATGCAAACGTATCTTGTGCATATGCGTAACCCAGCCAAGCTTGTAAGAAGGGTAGGGTGGAAAGGTTTTTTTGGATTTAATTTCTTTATTGGAGGTACTTCATTCACTTTTTTACTGTACCCGGTATTGTTGGGCTTCTTTGCCATGTATTTAATTTTTAAATGGTCTTTTGTTAATAAGCTATTTCCAGACTGGGTTTTATACATATCTATTTTTAATTTTATAGCAGGTAATGTATTGATGATTTATGTAAATATGTTAGCTGTATTCAAAAGAAGATATTATGAATTAATTCTATTTTCTGCGCTTAATCCTATTTACTGGTTAATGCATTCGAGAGCAGCATACAAAGGTTTATGGCAGTTAATTACTAAACCTTTTTATTGGGAAAAAACTAATCACGGCTTGAGTAAATTATCTTCTACCAGTCAGGTAGTTACACACGATTAAACGTAATGAAGAAAATAGCAGAAAAATATATTAATGGTGTACTCGCATTGGCCTTGCTGATGTACTACCTCATTATGTCTTGGATATTACACCGTACTGGTTACGAGCATTCTGAAAATTTATTCATTGCAGAAAAAATTAAAGTACTTCTAGAGAGTGATGAAGGTAACTTGCTTACCCTTGGTACCACTTTCCCAAGTCTTGTGTTTCTGTCTTCATTGGTATTTACACCTTTCGGTTATCTATTTGCACCTATACTCGCATCTATTGCAATTATAACTGCGCTCTTCTACATGATTATTAGCGATTTTAAAAGTTCGTCTAAAATTCAGGCTTTTGTGTATGTACCAGTAGTAACATTATTATTTTTCTTACATCCAGGTTTAATTTATGCCGCAATTTCTGGTAGGGGTGTTGCCGCAATTTTACTATTCTTTTATCTTGTTTTTAGAAGCTTGTTTCGTTACTACCAAACACAAACTACCTATTACTTGTCTATGGCAAGTATTTATTTATCGTGTTTAATTTTTTGCGATTATAATTTTTTATGGTTATTGCTAGCTTTCTTTCCATTTGTTGTATTAGTATCACTTGAGGGACTAAAAATTAATAAGGATCAACCTGCAATTTTGCAGTATTTTCAATCTGTTAACAACGTTTCACAGCGCAGAAAATTAGCCAATAGAACAGTGGCTATATACATAATTATCTTCTTGTTGCCATTTGGGGCTATCTTGTTATTTCAAGTACTTAACCAAACGCATGCTGGTAATTCTACTTACTTTCTTACTAGCCAATATGCTAACTGGCACGTAATAGGTAATGTACCTATTGGTGAAGTAATTAGCAATGGGAATGCAAAAAATGTAACACGCCAATCTCAGTTGCTATTTCAAGCGTATGTACTTTTGCTTAATCCTTTACTTATACTAGCTTTCTTTTATTATAAAGGTAAGTTGTATGAGCTATTAACTTTGTTAGCACCATTTATATTAATTTCTATTCTTGTCATTAATCTTCAATACAACTTTACCATTGAGTACTATTTAATTTTTTTAATACTTGGATTGCTTGGATTAACTATTTACGGTGGAAGGAAGTTTGGTAAAAAAGTAACTTGGTTCTTGGTATTTTCTGTTGCTTTGCTAAACGTATTTACGGGTATTTATTATTTTAAAAATACAGACGATGCAGAAGAAAGAACTTTTTACTTATCTATAAAAGACTATAAAAACTGGCTTGGTACAAAAACAATAAATGAGGAGTTTGAAATAGCTGCGTATGTATCATCAATAGCTACTAAACAAAATAAAATTTTAATTGATGATGCCGCTGCCTTTAAAGTAATAGCACATTTAAAAGATTTAAATGGCGTTGTTCTGCCGCTAAATAAAAGCTTTATAACTTTAGTAGAAAATCCTATTGCTGGCACTAGATATATTCTTATTGCTAAAAATAATAATGTATTAAAAACTTTTAGCGTATTAAATGCTTATAACTTCAAGCAGATGTTAATTCAGGAGAAATTTTCACCCGAAATTATGTTTGAAACAGAACATTGGGCGGTATACAGAATATTTAAATACAACAAAGAAATGCAAATAGATGCTTTAAATGATGAAAGGTTAAAGCAAACTAAGTAATAGAAAATAAAAGAGGGAAGCTTAAATGACTTCCCTCTTTTATTACTTTATAACGTTATTGAGCATGTTTATTAAATCATTGCCTCTTAAATCTTTAGCTATTATTTTACCATCTTTATCCAACAAAAAATTTGCAGGAATGCTTTCAACATGGTAAAGCGCGGCTGCTGTACTTTGCCATCCTTTAAGATCACTAACATGTGGCCAAGTAAGTTTGTCTTTAGCTATGGCGGCTTGCCAAGCAGCTTTATCTTCATCTAAACTTACTCCTAAAATAGTAAAGTTCTTGTCTTTAAATTGGTTGTAGGCTTTTACAACATTTGGGTTTTCTTTTCTACAAGGGCCGCACCAACTAGCCCAAAAATCTACCAATACATATTTGCCTTTTAGAGATGATAAACTTACCGATTGGTTATCTGGTGTTTGTAATGTAAAATTTGGTGCTGGTTTACCCACAACATCAGTTGCTTTTATACGATCACTTATTTCTTTTAGCTTAGTGCCAAAATAGCTACTTTGTACTGTTTTGTCTAACTTAGTATAAACACCATCAATTGCTATGGTATTGTTAGAATTGTTGAAGAATAAAAACGCATAAAATGCAGCGACATAGCTTTTGGTGTTAGACTGTATAAAGCGCATCACTTCTGTATTTTGGCTTTTTTCTAGCTCAGTATATTTTAATTGTAGTGCCAAAGTATTAAGTGTGTCATTATTGTTCATTTTAGCTTGTAAAGTATCGCTTAAAGGTTTTATTAATTGATAATAGCCTTTAAGAATATTTTGCATTGTATTGTTCTCTTGATTGCTTGTACCACCAGTTACAATTAAATTATTAGCGCCCTCGGTACTTCCGCTTATTGTGATAGCTCCTTTTTCTAAAAATAGAATAGTTGGCGATTGAGTAACCTGACTAGCACTTAGCAACACAAACGATGCAGGTGTAGGTTCTGTAACGCTACCTGTAAATTTAAAATTGCCATCTTTATCAGCATAAGCAGTATCGCTTTTATCTTCTTTAGCCCATTTTTGAAGTATTACAGCATCCCCTGCCCTTAAATTTGTAAGCTTACCAGTAATGGCATAATCGTTTTTGCTTTTACTGCAACTAATGCATATGGTTACAACTGCAAGCAACAGAAAGTTTTTTTTCATTAAAGTAATTTTTTAAGCGAAGATAATGTTAGAAAGAACAAGCATTCACAGTAAACTTAACCATTTAATTCATTTATATTTTATAATGATTATTTCGTATTCTACCTAGCAGCCTGGACTTGCTCAAACCATTCTACCAACGTATCTATTAAAATCGTATTTTCTTTTTCAGTACCAACAGTAATTCTCAAGCAATCATCACACAATTTCACACTGCTTCTATCTCTTAATACAATGCCTTTGCTTAGTAAAAATTCATACACTTTTCTTGCATCTTTTATTTTCACCAGTAAAAAATTAGCATCAGATGGATACACTTTTTCTACCGAAGGCATTTGTATAAATACACCTGCTAAAGCGTCACGCATATCTACCAAATCGTTAATCATACCATTCACTTGACCAACTTCTTCCAATGCTTTTAATGCCAATTCTTGTGTTACTTGATTGATATTGTAAGGTGGTTTGGTTTTGTTTAAAATGGCAATAATTTCCTTCGATGCATAAGTCATTCCAAGGCGCAAACCTGCAAGGCCCCAAGCCTTACTAAACGTTTGTAGCACTACTAAATTTGGATACTCACCAAGTTCTTGAATAAATGTTTTTTGCTTCGCAAAATTGATATACGCTTCATCAACCACCACAATACCATTGAAGTTATTTAGTACTGTTTCAATGTCTGCTCTGTTAAGTGAGTTACCTGTTGGGTTATTAGGTGAACATAACCAAATCAACTTGGTATTTTCATCCACCAACGTTTCTAAGTGTATCAAATCCAACTGAAAGGTTTCAAGCAAGGGTGCTTTTCTAATTTCAACATCATTAATGTTTGCACTCACTTCATACATGCCATAAGTTGGTGGACAAATAATTACATTATCCTTACCAGGATTACAAAAGCATCTAAACAATAAGTCAATACATTCATCACTGCCATTGCCTAATAAAATGTGTTCTGGTGCAATGCCTTTTACCTGACTCAATGCAGCTTTTACAGCCACTTGGTGAGGGTCAGGGTAACGATTGTACCATTTGGTTAATGGGCTGCCTAAGCTATTTTCATTGGCATCTAAAAACACTTTCGCTTCACCACTAAACTCATCTCTTGCCGATGAATATGCTACTAAACTTTTAATATTATTTCTAGTAAGTTTATCTAAATCGAAATTCATTTTTTTACTTTTTTTGAAATTTTATGAATCCTAGAAGACCCCAGCCAAACCATAGTATAAAATACAAACTCATCATTACTGGTAAGGCTTCAAACATTTTATTAAAATAATTACTACCCTCTTTTTTTGTTATTAGAACCGTCAAAATTGTAAGTATAATATTCAAAAAGAAAATAAAGAATCGTGAGTATTTATATTGATTGAATAAGCAATAGCTTGACAAAGGATAAGCTACTAGTGATATTATTGAGAAGTAAAATCCAGTAACCCAACCATGCCCTGCACCAGCAATAATGAAGCCTAAGCAAACATTTACTAAGCCTAGTAATATCGACAATAAATATTTCTGCATCGACCTATCAATTATTCATTCTTATTGTAACTGCGTTTCTATGTGCATCCAGTCCTTCAGCACTTGCCATTAACTCAACAGTCTTGCTAATGTTACTTAATCCTTCCTTTGTTAATTTTTGCATGGTAATTTTCTTTACAAAACTATCAACACTTACACCGCTATAAGCTTTTGCGAAGCCATTTGTAGGTAAGGTATGATTAGTACCACTTGCATAGTCACCAACACTTTCAGGCGAATAATTGCCGATGAAAATTGAACCTGCATTGATAATTTTTTCAGCAATCGCATCGGCGTTTTCATAAGAAATAATCAAGTGCTCGGCTGCATATTCGTTTACTAAATCTATCGCTTCATCAAGTGTATTTACAATAATTGCTTTACTATTTTCAAGTGCTTTTAAAGCCGTCTCTTTTCTACTTAATAAAGCAACTTGTTCAGTTAATGCCGCTTGCACTTTCTCAACTAAACTTTCAGAAGTAGATACCAAAATAACTTGGCTATCAGCACCATGTTCTGCTTGGCTTAGCAAGTCTGCAGCAACATATGCTGGTACGGCTGTATCATCTGCTAATACACATACCTCACTAGGCCCAGCAGGCATATCTATTGCCACGCCTTCTTGTTGTATCAATTGTTTAGCGCAAGTAACATATTGGTTACCCG
>JAAFHG010000658.1 GCA_013297585.1 Chitinophagales bacterium | reverse complement strand
CAATGCAGGTAAACTATTATCAAAAAACATAACAGGGCTGACCACAGCTGAGAAAACAAATATTACTAGTAATTATGTTTATCATGCTACAACCAAGCAATTGACAAATATAAATGTAGTGAATACTTATGATGGCAATAGTAGTTATGAATATTTGTATGATTCTGTAACAAAGCAAGTGAACAAATCAATTGAAAATATACATGGTGCTATATTTACAAAGCTGCTTACTTTTGATGGCTTTGGTAGAGTAAGTAACGAAACTTATGAAGCTAAATTTGCGGGTAGAATATCAACAAAAACAATAAATCATACCTATAAAAATGGTTTTGAGTGGCAAATTATAGACGGCACAGCGGTAAAAAGCCAAGTCAATACTACAGATGCTAGAGGCAATGTTACCAATTTAACACTAGGTAATGGCATGATAGTGACCAATACATTTGATGCTTTTGGTTATTTAAAACAAAGCAAAGCAGATAAAAATGGTGTTAACTCTTATACCCAGAATTATAATTTTGAACCAGTTTTAGGTAATTTATTATCTAAATATAACAGTTTGTTTGATGAAACAGAAAATTACTATTATGATACGCAAGACCGTTTGTACAAATGGGAAAACAATGGCGCTGTAGTAGTAAATGAATTGTTTAGTACTGGAATTGGTGGTTTTTATGCATTAGATTTTTATCCTGTAAATTTAAGTAATACCAGTGGAAAATTAAATATTAAATTATTAGCTAACGAAGCCGTTGCAGGTAAACTCATTAAAAACAATGTTGCAATAGGTGAGCGTTTTAACTTTAAATTTGATTATGCTAAGGTAAATGGCACAGGTAATATAGTAGCAAGAATCATAGAAAGAGACATAGCTACTAATGACATTATGGCTACTAACGATTACCCATTGAATGTAAATAATATTAGCTTTAACAACGACTATGAAGTTACGAATGGTGGTAACTTATTTTTAGAATACATTATCTATGAAGATCCTACTGCTAATAATGGTGGTGCTACTACTTTCTTAGACCCAGATGGTAACCCAGTTCTTGTTACAAATGGCAACTTTAACATAGACAACCTTAAAGTAATGCAATACAACATAGAATTGCAAGACTATGATAACAGAGGAAAAATAACCAGTAACAAATTAGGTACTTATAAATATGAGGACACCAATAAAGTATATAGAAACACTAAAGTGCAATTGTCACCAGTAGGTGTTAATTTTTACAGCCAAAACGTAAATAAATTACAAAATGTTACTTACAATGCCTTTAAATGTCCTATAGAAATTGAAAGAGAAACCGTGGACAAGGCTACTTTTGCTTATAACTACATGCAACAACGCAGTATAATGTACTGGGGCAATACAAACAATGTAGTTACACAAAGACCTAATCGCCGTATTTATAGTGCAGATGGCAGTATGGAAATCACAGTAACAAACGCAAACACAACAACACCTGTTTATGAGTTTTTAACTTATATAGATGGTACCGCTTATGATGCAAGTTATGTTACAAAAACAAATGGTAATACAGGTGTTGTCCCTATTTATTATTATTTACACCGTGATTATCAAGGCACTATATTGTCTATATCAAATGAAAATGCTAATTTTGTAGAGAAGCGTTTATTTAATCCATGGGGAGAAATAAACAAAGTGCAAGATGGTGCAGGCAATAATTTAGGAAAACTTACGTTCTTTGATAGAGGTTATACAGGTCATGAGCATTTAGAGAGCCTCGGGCTTATTAACATGAATGCCCGTTTATATGACCCTAAATTGCATCGTTTTTTATCACCAGATAATTATGTGCAAGATCCGTATAACACACAAAATTATAATAGATATGGGTATTGTTACAACAACCCATTAAAATACACAGACCGCACAGGTGAAATTATAGAAACCATGCTCATAGGTGCAGGTATTGCCCTTGTGGGTTATATTACTTCGTCTTTGATGTCTGGGCAACCTATTACTTATCAAGGGGCATTGAAAGCAGTAATCGTAGGGGCTATTAGTGCAGGAGTTACCAGTGGTATAGGCGATGTGGCACAAACCATAGGTAATTTTTATGTGCGGTCTAGTTTTCAGGCACTGGCACATGGTAGTTTTCAAGGTACACTAAGCTATGTGCAAGGTGGCAAGTTTTGGAGTGGTTT
>JAAFHG010000681.1 GCA_013297585.1 Chitinophagales bacterium | reverse complement strand
GTTCAATGTAAGTTCAAGATGGAACACAGAATATTTATGGCAATCAACTTTTGCATCAGGTTTGGCAGATGGCATTATTGGTGCTGCTACTGTAATTGATGCACAAATAAATTATACTTTCCCGTCATTGAAATCTACGTTGAAAATAGGAGCGGCAAATCTTGGTGGAAAGGAATATTACCAAGTTATAGGTACAGGTGCTATTGGACAGCAAATCTATGCTTCTTGGACAATTAATAAATAATTTTAAGAATTAATCATCATGAAAATAATGAAAAACAATATAAAATGGATGGCATTGGCTTCGTTAGTCATGTTTTCTTGCAGCACGGAATCAGATGTTGTGACAGCACCTTCAACAGATGCGACAACAGCAACGCCAGGCACTGCAAATTTTACCAAATATGTAGCATTAGGCGATTCTTTTGCAGCAGGGTTCAGCGATGGTGCTTTATTTAAAGTAGCACAAGAAACTGCTTATCCAAATATTCTTGCCCAACAATTCGCAGCAGCGGGTGGAGGTGTTTTTAAAACACCATTCATGGCAGATAATATAGGAGGTCTTAAAATTGCTGGAAATCTAGACCCTAGATTTGGGGTTAGATTTTATTTTAATGGTACTGCTCCAGTACCCGTAGCAGGTACGCCTTCTACAGAAGCTACAACTGTATTAACTGGAGGGTTTAACAATATGGGTGTACCAGGCGCAAGAAGTTATCATTTATTAGCACCTGGTTATGGTAATGCAGCCAATTTAGCCGCTGGTTTGGCAAATCCGTATTTTATACGTTTTGCAACAGCACCAAATAAAAGTGTTTTGGAAGATGCGGTGGCTCAAGCGCCAACTTTTTTCTCACTTTGGATAGGCGGTAATGATGCTTTAGGTTATGCAACAACAGGGGGAGATGGAACAAGCGCGTTAACACCTAGTGCAGGCCCAGCAGGAGTAGGATTTGACGCCTCATACAATGCTTTAATTGCAGGTTTAACTGCTAACAACGCAAAAGGTGTCGTTGCTAATTTGCCTTATGTAAATACGTTGCCATTTTTCACTACAGTACCTTACAATCCTTTGACATCAGGTGTTTTGGGTGCTGGAAATGTAGCAGTCGGTGATGCCACAATTGCGGCATTGAATACACAATTGTATGGCCCACTAAAACAAGCTTTAACAGCTTTTGGCGCAGGTGATAGGATTAATTTGTTATCAACTTCAGCTGCAAATCCATTATTAATAAAAGATGAGTCATTAACTGATTTATCTGCCCAATTAACAGCTGCTTTTACACCTACTTTAGGCGCAGCTACTGCAGCAGCTTATGGTGCTATTTTTGGTCAGGCAAGACAGGCTACAGCCACTGATTTGGTTTTATTAACAACCCAATCTGCAATTGGTGCTGCACCAACTGCAGCAGATTCTGGTATTGGAGCCGCACCAGCAGCTCCGTTAAATAAATTTGGTATTACTTATCCTTTGCAAGACAAACATGTATTAATCCCAACTGAATTAGCAGAAATTAAGGCGGCTACAGACGCCTTTAATATTACGATAAAGGCGGCAGCTGACGCAAAAGGATTGGCTTTTGTAGATGCTAAAGCAATTATGATACAATTGGTTTCTTCTGCTGGATACTCATCAAATGGTTTTACATTAAAATCAACTTTTGTAACAGGTGGTGCTTTTTCTTTAGATGGTGTTCACCCAAGCCCAAGAGGCTATGCGTTAATCGCAAATGAATTTATTAAAGCGATTAATGTAAAATATGGCTCAACTTTAAAGGCAGTAGATTTGAGTAAATATAGGGTTTTATTTCCTGCTACTTTATAGAAAAGAGTAAAACATAATATAAAACAATAAACCACCTCAAATTGAGGTGGTTTATTGTTTTATATTATGTTAAAAAACAACAACTTATGCTGTAATTTTGTTAGTTTTAAATAAAAGAGTATATTTGCAAAAAAAAACCATGAAAAAAATTTACTCTACATTTACAATTATTTTATTTTTGACTACAGTTGTAGTCAATGCCCAAGTCACTAAAGAGAATTCAGTTTATAATAAATTGTCTTTTGAGGTTGGT
>JAAFHG010000477.1 GCA_013297585.1 Chitinophagales bacterium | reverse complement strand
AACTGATAGTGAATTGGTAAAAATACAACAGCAAATTACAGGGTTACAATCGCAAACAGATTCTACTGTAAAGGTTGATAGAATTGGGCAATCGTACGATTTATTATCTAAATACACAGCCTTGCAAGAAGTAAAAGT
Source organism: Chitinophagales bacterium (assembly GCA_013297585.1). GTDB lineage: Bacteria > Bacteroidota > Bacteroidia > Chitinophagales > Chitinophagaceae > Parasediminibacterium. The sequence goes on along the minus strand of JAAFHG010000477.1, from coordinate 2,961 downwards.
GGCCGATAAAACTGGTGCTGCTGGTACAATGAGTTTGGGTATAACATTGTTGTTTTTGCTGTTTGAACTCATTCCTTCTATTATGAAATTGTTGCTGCCAAAAACTGAATACGATATTTTGATAGACATCAGACGAAACCTTAACATTAACACGGCTAATAAAATATTTACCGAAGCCAACACAGAATACAACGGCTTAAACATTGATGCCATTACTGCAAGAAATCCTGTAATTATCAAGAAAATATTTGAATCGCAAGGTGATGTTGCCGCAGAAGATTTGGCAAAAGAAAATGAGGTAACCATGTAGCTGTGCGAAGTTTCTGACTTCGCATGTTTTATGTTCTTTGGAGTCTCAGACTAACAACATATTTATACGAATTGAGAGACCCGATAGCTATCGGGTACGTAAAGCAGAAAAGGGTATCTACAACAATGATGTACTCTTTATTTCATGCATGATTCTGCCTAAATACGCAGCTGTGCGAAGTCTCTGACTTCGCATGTTTTATGTTCTTTAGAGTCTCAGACTCACAGATTATTTTATACAAATTGAGAGACCCGATAGCTATCGGGTACGTAAAGCAGAAAAAGGCATCTACAACAATGTTGTACTCTTTATTTCATGCATCATTCTGTTCAAATACTCAATCTTATCGTAAGTCTATCGTTATCATTGCATAAAATTGAGTATTTCTGCGCAAAGCTATCACCATATTGCTAGGTTGTTGTTGTATTTGGGTAAATGTACAGGCCCAATTATCTAACCTTACCACCAAAAAAATTGTAGCTAAAGGCGTGGTTACAATTGATAGCAAAACCATTGTACCTAATTCTGTTAACATCAATAATATCGATACTTCTTTTTACACCATCAATGCGGTAAATTGTGAATTGATTTGGCGTAAAAACGTGGCAGTTGATAGTGTGACCATTACCTACAGAACCTTGTCTTTTGCGTTTAATAGCACCGCAAGTAGGTTTAACTACGATAGTGTAAAAAACAATTTCTTAGCACCACAACCTTTCGTTTTTAATAGAAATAATCAGCAAAAAAATGGTAATGGTTTGTTCGATTTTGGTACTATAAACTACAACGGTAGCTTTGGTAGAAGCTTAAGTTTTGGTAATAACCAAGATGCGGTTTTTAATTCGCAATTGAACTTGCAAATAAGTGGTTTTATTGGTGACAGTATACAAATAGCTGCAGCCATAACTGATAATAATATTCCTATACAGCCCGACGGTACAACGCAGCAACTGAATGAGTTTGACCGCATTTTGCTACAATTTAAAAAGCGCGACTGGGAATTAAATTTAGGTGATATTGACATTAGGCAAACAAGTGCTTATTATCTTAATTTTTACAAGCGTTTACAAGGCGTATCATTTGCGCAAGCCAATAAAATAGGTAAGCAAGGCACTAACAAATTGCTAGTTAGTGGTGCTATTGCAAAGGGAAAGTTTACACGTAATATTTTTCAAGGGCAAGAAGGTAACCAAGGCCCATACAGACTTACAGGTGCTAATAACGAACTGTATTTTGTTGTTTTGGCAAATACTGAACACATATTTATTGATGGAGAATTAATGCAACGAGGTGAAGATCAAGATTATATTATTAATTATAATACCGCAGAAATCACGTTTACGCCCAAACGAATGATTACTAAAGACAAGCGTATTCAGATTGAGTTTGAGTATGCTGATAGAAATTATTTAAACTCATTAATTTACGCAAATGATGAATTTGAATGGCGGAAAAACCTGAAGATAAATATTGGTGTATATAGTAACAGTGACGCTAAAAGTTCACCCATAAATCAAACATTAGATACAAGACAAAAACAGTTTTTAGCTAACCTTGGTGATAGTATACAAAATGCGTTTTATCCTGTAGCTGGTATAGATACTTTTTCGGCTTCTAAAATTCTGTATGCACGCATCAAACTCAGTGGCAGCAACGATTCTATCTATTACTATTCTACTAGTAAAGACAGTGCTAAATACAGTTTAACCTTTGTAGAAGTTGGGGCAAATAAAGGCAATTATATACCGTTGCTAAATAGTGTAAATGGTAAAGTGTATCAATACATAGCGCCAATAAATGGTGTGCCACAAGGCAATTACGAGCCAGCTACTTTTTTGGTAACGCCCAAAAAACAACAGCTAGTCAACTTGTCTACGCAGTATCAATTGAATGATAAAACGGTTTTAAAAACCGATATGGCTTTGAGTAATTATGATATAAATACGTACTCGCAAAAGGATAAAACCAACAACACTGGCTATGCCACAAAGTTGCAACTTGAGCGTAAAGGTTTATGGCATTTTGCCAATAAAAAAGTACAGCTAAATACCAAGCTTGGTTACGAATACAACGATGCAAACTTTAAACCACTTGAGCGATTACGAACGGTAGAATTTACAAGAGATTGGGGCTTAAACTTGCTCAATAATGCTACATCTGAAAGTTTGCCAACGGCTACAATAGAAATAAAAGATGATAGTAGCAATACGCTACAATACACAGCCGCAGGCTACTTTAGAGGTGATGGCTATAGAGGTTTTAGACAATCATTATTACACCAGCATACTATTAAAGGCTGGCAAATTGCTAGTAGTTTTAACTTAACTAATAGTAATGCTGCATTAACTAAAGGCTACTTTTTAAGGCCAAGCATTACAGTTAATAAGCTATTACCCAAGTTTAAAAATTTTGAGATTGGTGTAGGTTATGCATTAGAACATAATTTACAAAAAAGCAGTACCACCAACACCGTAAATGCGGTGAGCTTTGCATTTGAAACCACTACAGCATTTGTAAAAAGTAATCAGCAAAAAGATAATCGTTGGATAATTTCGTACAATACGCGCAGTAATAAATTACCCTACAACCAAACCTTATTATCTACCGATAGGAGCCATAATTACAATTTGCTGGTAGAATTGTAATTATGG
>JAAFHG010000014.1 GCA_013297585.1 Chitinophagales bacterium | reverse complement strand
TAACAATCCCATTACACCAACCACTAAAAAAAGTATATTAGAAACAATATTCCAAAAGTTAGGAATACCAAACAGTGTTACTTGGTCACTAAATTGATGATAAGCTACATCTTGAGCAATTGGCTGCGCAATAAAAGTGGCAACAATACCCACCAAAGCTGTTATAGCAAATAAAATATAGCCAATAGTTGCCTTTTTCAACCTCAAAATTTTAATAGGTGCTCGGTATTAATCAATAATTAAAAACTAGCTGGCTTGAGAAGTTTTAGACCATCAATGTTTTCAAACACAGAATCGCTTGATATCAATTAAATATCGTTCCATTCTGTACGCATAGTTTTAGTATGAGCATCAAAACTTGCCGCATCTTCTGCAAGAAAAACGCCGCGATACTTATCAGCAAGTTTGCTAGCAATTAGCGGCACTTCTTCTTTTAAGAATGTAATAAGATTCAAATCCTCTAAATCTTCAAGAAGCTTGTATGCCTTATTATTATTAATTTGGACCAATACAGTTTCCATAATCAACTCATTTTACTATTCCTTCAAATATAGTATTTTTTCTTTTTCGCATCTCAATTACCACTTCTCACCTCAAAACTTCTTGCCTCTTTGCCTTTCTGCCTTAAAACTACTTACTCACCATCTTTATCACAGGTACAATCATTTCTTCCAAGCTCACGCCACCATGTTGAAACGTATTGCGATAGTAGTTGACGTAATGATTGTAATTGTTAGGATAACACAAAAAGCCATCTTCTTTAGCAAATATGAAAGACGAGTTCACATTCGGTACAGGCAAGCCCGCTTCTCTAGGGTCTCTAAAGGCCAAAACATCCCTGCCTTCGTAGTTTAAATTTCTGCCGTGTTTATAGCGTAAGTTGGCCGTTGTTTGTTTGTCGCCTACTACTTTATGTGGCGTTTTTACCCTTACGGTGCCATGATCAGTGGCCACTATAAGGTTTATTTTTTTATCTGCAATTTTTTTTAATGCTTGGTGTAATGCACTGTGTTCAAACCAGCTTTTGGTAATACTTCTATAGCTTACCTCATCACCTGCTAATTCTTTCAGTACTTCCATTTCTGTTCTAGCATGGCTCAGCATATCTACAAAATTGTACACAATTACATTCAAGTCGTTTTGAAGCAAATTGTGTACATTATTTAGCAAATTCACACTATCATGATGATGCACAACTTTGGTATAACTCACTTTAATATCATCACGTTTCAAGCGTTTTATTTGAGCACGTAAAAACGTCTCTTCAAACAAATTCTTACCACCTTCTTCCTCATCATTCTTCCATTCGTTAGGAAATTGTTTCTCTATATCTATGGGCAACATGCCGCTAAAAATGGCATTTCTTGCATACTGTGTAGCCGTTGGCAAAATAGAATAAAACGTTTCTTCTTCCAATATTCTAAAGCTTTCAGCAAATATGGGCTGAATGGTTTTCCATTGGTCATAGCGCAAGTTATCAATCAATATAAAAAAAGTAGGCGTGCCTTTTTCTACATGCGGTAGCACTTTATACTTTAGCAAATTATGGCTCATAATAGGCGCTTCATCCGTTTTAGGATTTACCCATTTGGTATAATTTCTACTCACAAACTTGAAAAACTCAGTGTTCGCCTCAGCCTTCTGCGATGCCAGTATTTCCTGCATTTCTGGGCTATCACTTTTTTCCATTTCTAGCTCCCAATACACCAGTTTCTTGTAAATGTCCATCCACTCGTTATAGTCAGGATTACTATTTAGTGCTGTAAATAAATTGCGAAACTGCTGCTGATAACTAGTAGTGGTTTTCTCAGCTACCAAGCGTTTATTATCTATTATTTTCTTCAAGCTCAGCAACACCTGATTAGGATTCACAGGCTTTATTAAATAGTCAGCTATTTGGCTACCAATGGCATCATCCATCAAGTTCTCGGTCTCGTTTTTGGTAATCAAGACCACCGGTATTTGCTGATTAATTTCTTTAATCTTAGCAAGGGTTTCAAGCCCAGTAATACCAGGCATTGTTTCGTCCATTAACACCACATCTACAACATTATCTTTCAGGTAATCTAGCGCATCAAAACCGTTAGAAAAAGTAGTCACGTCGTAGCCCTTATTTTCTAAAAATAGTTTCTGGCTTTGCAGACTTTCCATCTCATCATCTACCCATACAATTTTTGCTAATGACATATGGCAATTTTTAATTTCTAATTATTAATTTTTAATTCTTTTGGTAAGCAGCTTCAAGTCTTTGTGCAGCTTCGTTGCGTCGCACACTGCATCGTTTACCTCTTACTTCTACTGTAATTTTGTCCTCAATTATTAATTACTAATTCTTAATTATTAATCAGTAGTTTATTCAGCGGTTAAATATATCTCTTTCATCTATAAATGTACCTTTGTAATCTTGGTTTAACAATCTCTCAACAAATTATGGCTCAAAAGCAAAAAATCATTAACGATCCAGTTTACGGCTTCATTACCATCAACCATCCCTTATTGTTTAGCATCATTTCTCACCCATATTACCAGCGCTTGCGCCGCATACACCAAATGGCTTTGGCCTACTTGGTTTATCCCGGTGCTGTACATACAAGATTATTACATTCTTTAGGGGCTTACCACTTAATGGGCAATGCGGTAAATGAGTTAAGAGCTAAAGGTGTAGATATAACTTATGAGGAAGAAATTGCTGTAAAAGCAGGCATTTTACTACACGATGTAGGTCACGGCCCTTTTTCTCATGCGCTTGAAAGCCAATTGCTACAAGGTGTTCACCATGAAGACATTAGCTTGATGATTATGAAAATAATGAACGAGCAATTAGATGGGCAACTACAAATGGCTATCGACATATTTACTAATAACTATCCTAAAAAGTTCTTACACCAATTGATTAGTGGTCAGCTTGATGTAGATAGAATGGATTACCTCACACGTGATAGCTTTTTTACAGGCGTAAGCGAGGGCGTTATTGGCTACGATCGTATTTTAAAAATGCTTACCGTACACAATGGCGAGCTAATGGTAGAAGAAAAAGGCATTTACAGTATCGAGAAATTCCTAGTAGCAAGGCGACAAATGTACTGGCAAGTGTATTTACACAAAACTGTGTTAAGTGCAGAGAAAATGCTGGTAAACTTGCTGCAACGTGTTAGAGACCTTATTGCACAAGGCGCTGCCGATTTACACACCCACTGTGGTATTGATTTCTTCTTATTCAATTTTGATGGGGTGATGAACCTTGCTACTCTAGATAAATTTTGTAAGCTAGATGATGGCGACTTACTAGTGGCTGTAAAAAAATGGAGTGAGCATGAAGATTTGGTATTGCATGAACTGAGTAACAGACTACTCAACCGTGAGCTACTAAAAATTAAGATACAATCTGACCCATTTGAAGCCGATTTTGTAGCCGATAAACTACAAGCAGCCGCTTCACATTACGGCATTAGCCTACAAGACGCTAGCTATTTTGTATTTGCTGGCGAGGCTGATAATACCATGTATAAAACCAATAGCGAGGGTATTAATATTTTATTTAAAGATGGTAGTGTAAAAGACATTACCGCCATAGACGACCCTTTAATTAACCAAACTATTTCAGCACCTATTAAAAAGTTCTACGTGTGCCACCCGTAAAAGTCTTGTCTTTTGAGAACGGTCAACAAAGCCTTAAAGCAAACAATTTCTAGCCGCCGCTAAAAAAATCTACATTTGCACGGTCGCTTACATTGTTTTAGTGTTCCATGTTCTATGCTTTTGTAGTACAAACACCAGCAATTACAACAAAACCAAGCACTTAGAACAGCTAACTTACAGCCTATGCAATTTTCTGCTGCGCAAATAGCCATGATGATTAATGGCCAACTTGAAGGTGACGCTACCGTTGCTGTTGGCAATTTTGGAAAAATAGAAGAAGCTACCACTGGCGATATTGCATTTTTAGCTAACCCTAAGTACGAGGATTATTTATATACCACAAACGCATCTGTGGTTATTGTAAACGAAACCCTTGAACTTAAGCAACCCGTAAGTGCTACGCTATTACGTGTACCCGATGCTTATGCGGCTTTTGCCGCCTTATTGTCTAAATACCAAGAAATTGTATCGCAGCAGTTGAGCGGTATACAACAGCCCTCTTATATAGCAAGTACTGCCAAGTTAGGCGAGTATGTATATGTAGGTGCATTTGCTTTTATAGGCGAGCAAGTAACTATTGGCAATAATGTAAAAGTTTACCCAGGTGCGTTCATTGGCAACAATGTTACCATTGGTGATAATTGCATTATTTACCCTGGGGTTAAAATTTACCACGATTGTATTATTGGTAAGCATGTAACCATACATGCAGGTAGTGTTATTGGTGGTGATGGTTTTGGCTTTGCCCCAATGGCAGATGGCACTTTTAAAAAAATACCACAAATAGGTAATGTTATTTTAGAAGATTATGTAGAAATAGGTGCTAATGCCACAATAGACCGTGCTACAATGGGTTCTACAATTATAAAAAGTGGTGCCAAGTTAGATAACCTTATACAAGTAGGGCATAATGCGGAAATAGGTAGCAATACAGTAGTAGCAGCCCAAGCGGGTGTAAGCGGCAGTACTAAAGTAGGTAGTAATGTAATGATTGGCGGCCAAGCAGGTATTGTAGGCCACATTACCATTGCCGATGGTAGTAGAATTAATGCACAAAGCGGCGTAAGTAAGTCTATTAAGCAGCCCAATAGCACAGTTACAGGCAGCCCTGCGTACGACTTTACCGCCACCCTACGCAGCCAAGCGCTTAGCCGTAACCTACCAAGCTTTGAGAAACGCATTACTGAATTAGAAAAACTAGTACAGCAGTTGTTAGCCGATAAAGCGTAAAGCTATTGTTTATATTAGTAATTTATAAATTATATTCCCCCGAGCAATTCTATTATTAATTAATATTTCACCTGTCTTTGTTTTTTCAGATAACTGGTCTTCTGTAAGATGTGAGAAATATTTTTCAATAACCAATCGCTGTAATTCTCTAGTATGGATTATTTCCCCATTACTTAAAACCTCAAGTATTGGTTTAAATGTTTCATGAAATTTTGGTATTTCTATATTCATTTCTAAATCTTCTAATTATTAAAGTTAAAAACACATTTATCATCAAATATAAATTAATAGCTTAATTATTTTCATAGTTGTATTAGTTTAAGTAAGAGATGAGCCATAAAACAAAAACGTCGATAGCAAAACCGCTACCGACGTTTTTTATTCACTCAAAACTACATTTTACAATAAACCTTTACCAGTTAAGTACTCAGCAATTTGCACTGCGTTAGTAGCAGCGCCTTTGCGTAAGTTATCGCTCACAATCCACATGTTTAGTGTTTTTGGTTGCGTTTCATCTCTACGTAAGCGGCCTACAAACACCTCGTCTTTTTCGTGTGCCCATAAAGGCATTGGGTAAAATTGTGCCGCATCATCTTGTTGCAATACCACACCAGGTGCAGCGCTTAACAATGCTTTTACTTCATCAAGGTCAAACTCATTTTCAAACTCCACATTTACGCTTTCGCTATGGCCACCCACCACAGGAATACGTACTGTAGTAGCGGTTACTTTAATGTTGTCATCTTGCATTATTTTGCAAGTTTCTTTCACCATTTTCATTTCTTCTTTGGTGTAGCCATTTTCTAAGAACACGTCAATTTGTGGTATCACGTTCAAGTCTATTTGATACTTGTAAGCCATAGGGCCTTCAATACCTTTGCGCTCATTAAATAGCTGGTCTACCGCAGCTTTACCAGTACCAGTAACACTTTGGTAAGTACTTACTACCACACGTTTAATGCTGTATTTAGCATGTAATGGTTGTAATGCCACCACCATTTGAATAGTGCTACAGTTAGGGTTGGCAATAATTTTATCTTCAGCAGTTAATACGTCAGCATTTACTTCTGGCACTACCAATTTCTTAGTTGGATCCATGCGCCATGCGCTACTATTGTCTATCACAGTAATGCCAGCAGCAGCGTATTGTGGTGCCCATTCTAAGCTAGTGCCACCACCAGCAGAAAATATCGCAACAGCAGGCTTTGCAGCAATACCATCGGCCATACTTACAACCTTGTATTTATTGCCTTTAAACTCTACTTCTTTACCTACAGAACGTTCAGATGCAACTGGTACTAATTCAGTTACTGGAAAATTTCTTTCTGCTAAAACCTGCAACATTTTGGTACCTACCAAGCCTGTGGCGCCAACTACTGCTACTTTCATTTTTGTTTGTTTTTGTTTGTTAATAAAATAATTTAAGTTTTTTTCTCACCCCTTTAGGGGATGGGGGCATAAAAAAAGCCTCCCCGTTTTGGGAAGGCTCTTAGTATGTTGTTAAAGGTACATAAAAAGGTAAGCTACTTCCCGTTTAGGATGTGTTTCTTAGTGCTCTTTATGTTCTTTATTGTTGTCATTTGCCGTGCGAATGTATAAGGTAAAATGTTTTACGCCAAAATTTATTTTACCAAATTTTTATTCTGTCCTTTTCTGGCTTAAACATTTTGTCACCTTCTTTTACGTTAAATGCTGTGTAAAATGGTGTAAAATTCATTAATGGTCCTAAAACTCTCCACGATGGTGGTGAGTGTGGGTCAGTATTAATTGACTGCCTCATGCTTTCGTCTTTTTCTTTGCTGCGCCATATTTGTGCAAATGAAATAAAGAAACGTTGGTCTGGTGTAAAGCCATCAATTTTTGTTGTGTCTTGGCCTTGCTTGGTCATTTTAAACGCACTGTAAGCTATGGCAACACCACCAATATCAGCCATGTTTTCGCCAGTAGTTAATGCGCCATTTATATGCAATGTATCTAGTACCGTGAAGCTATTGTATAAGTCAATTACACGTTTACTCTTGGCTACAAATTGTACACTATCATTTTTAGCCCACCAGTTTTTAAGATTACCATCTTTATCGTATTGTGCACCTTGGTCATCAAAACCATGTGTCATTTCGTGGCCTATTACCATACCAATACCACCATAGTTAATGGCATCGTCAGCATTAGGATCGAAGAAAGGAAACTGTAAAATACCAGCAGGAAAAACGATTTCATTAAACGTAGGATTGTAATAAGCATTGATGGTTGGTGGCGTCATGCCCCATTCTGCTTTATCTACAGGCTTACCCACTTTGCTCATTTGGTAAGCAAATTCATTTTTGGCACAAGCAGTTAAGTTTTCAAAGAATTTGCTTCTGTCAATTGTTACTTTACTGTAGTCACGCCATTTCTCTGGATAACCAATTTTCTTTAAAAAAGCATGCAGTTTATCTTTTGCTTTTTGCTTGGTAGTATCGCTCATCCAATCTAGCTCATTAATTCTTTCTTCAAAAGCTAAACCAAGATTATCTACTAGTTCTAGCATGCGTTTTTTAGCATCTTCAGTAAAGTATTTTTTTACATACAATTGCCCTAATGCTTCACCAAGGTTAGCATCGGTAATGCGGTACATTCTATCCCAGCGAGGCTTAATTTTCTGCTGACCAGATAGGGCTTTTTGGTAATCAAACCGAGCATTTACAAAGCTGCTACTTAATGCGGCGGCAGCATTGCTAATGGTGTGAAACTTAAGATAGGCTTGCCATACATCAATAGGTGTACTAGTTAGTAGCTCGTTTATTTTAGCATAAAAGGCAGGCTGGCTCACATTCACTGAATCAACTTTTACACCCAATGTTTTAGTTAGCGTTACCCAATTGAATGTTGGCATTGCTTTTTGTAAATCCGCAATAGCTTTTTTATTGTAATTGCTTTGTGGATCTCTTAGTTCTACATTGGTTTTATGGCTTAGCGCTATTTGTTTTTCTAGATTGTAAATGGCTTGCATTTGCTTAGTAGCTGTTATAGAATCACTACCTGTTAGCTGCAAAGCTTTTTGCACATAGGTTTGATAAGCTTTTTGAATAGCAAGAGTTGCTGGATCAGATTTTACATAATAATCTCTATCTGGCATACCCAAGCCACTTTGGTAGAATATGAAAATATTCATGCTGCTATTTTTTTCATCCGCACCTACATATGGTTGAAACAAAATGCCATTGTTTTCAGTAAGTTGAGAACCAAGAAAACCCATTACGTCTTTCGCATCTTTAATAGCTGCAATACTTGTAAATGTTGGTTTTAAAGGTTCATAGCCCATTTTTTCTATGTTAGCAGAATCCATACCTGAGGCATAAAAGTCGCCTACTTTTTGTTCTATGCTACCTGCACTTTGGCTACCTTTTGACACGTCTTCTAAAATGCTTTTAAGGTTGGCTTTAGTGCGATTATAAAGTTCTAAACCAGCACCAGCACCAGCTTCAGTAGAAGGTATTTCTGTGTTCTTTATCCATTTGCCATTTACAAATAAAAAGAAGTCGTCACCTGGTTTTACTGAACTATCCATATTGGCAGTTTCAATAAATTTTTGAGTAGTTGTGGCTTTGTCTTTACAGCCATTTATTGCTGCAAATGCAAGCGGCAATGCAAGCAACCATTGTATTTTTTTCATGCAATAAGAAGTTTAATGTTTTGATAAATATAGCTACTTAACTAACGTAGCTACTATTAATTACATGAACGCAGATAAACTGGCTTAAAGTAAAAAACACTTACCTAGGCAAGTGTTTTTTAGTAAAGCTTATTTTTATAAAGAGAAATTATACAAGGCTAATATCGAAAGTAGCTAGTTGTACAAACTGCTGCACACGGTCGTGAATATCACTCACAGAAATTTCGCGTAAGCGTTGTGTACCAAACTTTTCTACTGCAAAACTTGCCATAGCACTACCTACAATGATAGCAGTTTTCATATTTTCAAAACTTATATCTTTTGTTTTTGCAATGTGTGCAATGAAGCCACCTGCAAACGTATCACCTGCACCAGTTGGGTCAAATACTTCTTCTAAAGGCAACGCTGGTGCAGCAAATACTTTATTCTCGTGGAATAACAATGCACCATGTTCACCTTTTTTAATGATAATGAATTTTGGTCCTAGCTCATGAATTTTTTGCGCAGCACGTACCAAAGAATAATCACCACTTAGCTGTCTTGCTTCGCTATCATTTACCATTAATACATCTACATGTTTTAATACCGCTTTTAAGTCGTTTAAAGCGATATCCATCCAAAAATTCATGGTATCTAACACCACTAATTTTGGTTTATTTTTTAGTTGATTGATAACACTTAACTGTACAGATGGTGCTAAATTGCCTAACATTAGAAACTCACAATCTTGGTAGCTTTCAGGAACAACTGGTTGAAAATCTGCCAACACATTTAGTTCGGTTACTAAGGTATCACGAGAATTCATATCCATGTGGTAGCGGCCGCTCCAGAAAAAAGTTTTCTCATCTTTTTTTATTTGAACACCTTCTAACTCAACGTTACGAGCAGTTAAAATGTCTAATTCTTCTTGAGGAAAATCGCCACCAACAACGCTTATCTGTTTTACTGGTACAAAGTTGGATGCACACCAAGCAATGAAAGTCCCCGCACCACCTATAATTTTATCACTCTTTCCAAATGGCGTTTCAATGGCATCAAAAGCCATAGAACCTACTACTACTAAAGACATAATTTATTTATTTATTATATTTGTATTGATTTTACGGGGCGAAACTATACCATTTGCCCTGAAAATTTAAAACTAACGTAAAACATTTATATTGCTAACGAGTGTTAGTGTATTTTTGACCTTATGGGACGAATAAAAACCGATAACAATCACACTAGAAAAGAGGTGATTATTACTAGTGCTGCCGCCTTGTTTAAAGAGAAAGGTTTTAAAGCTGCTAGCATGCGTGAACTAGCAGATGTGGTAGGTGTAGAGGCGGCAAGTTTATACAACCATATTCATAGTAAAAGCGAATTACTACACATCATTTGCTTTGAGGTTGCAAACCGTTACATGCACACAATGGATGAAATTGAAGCAGAAGCCACCAATAGTATTCAAAAGATAGAAAAACTATTGCGTTTTTTAATTACAGGTATGGTGTTGCATTACGATGAAGTATATGTGAGTGATAGAGAATGGAAACATTTGAGTGAGCCTTATTTATCAAATTTTCAGAGCCAAAGACGCACTTTTAGAAAGCGTTTTGCAGCCATTATAGAACAAGGCATAGCCAAAAAGGAAATTAAAAAAATTGATGCACCCACGGCTGTTTTAATTCTGTTACACGCAGTTAGTGGCATAGAAAGTTGGCATAGAAGTAAGGTGAAAATAAATGGTAAAGAACTAGAAGAGAATATGATAACGATATTGGTAGGTGGGTTGAAGAAGTAACCGCTGATTAATGATGATAATTGTGATTTAGCTATGATTAATAAAAGAATAAGCAATGAAAAAATATTATCCTAACCAATTGAGCTATGGTGCTAACAATACAGTTGTTGCATTAAGTGATAAAGAAGTAGCTAAAATTTTTACAAATGATACAAGAAGTGATATTGGTAGTGAGGCAGAGAAAATGAAATTTGCCAATACGATTAATGACCTTGCAGTAAAATTCATAAGGCTAGATTTTAATGAAGCAGAGCAATGGGATATTTTGGTAATGGAGCGGATTTATCCAATAGATTTTAGAAGTTATGAAGTGGAAAAACGTGAGTTATGGTTATCCGTTTTTGAGGATGAATTGAAGCAATTACACAGCGCTGGTTTTGTGCATAGAGATTTAAGCCGACCATCTAATATCAGTGGCGATAAATTTGATAATATTTTATTAACCCCAACGGGTTTACGATTAATAGATGTTGGTATTTCAGCATTAAAAAGCCAAGTAGGCGAGTTACTTTTTACTAAATTTATTCAAGTGGAGATGCAGGAATTAGAATCATTTAAACAATATTTTCTTTCTAGGTAATCATGGAAAATCATTCAATCACAAATAATCAGCGGTTTCATTTTATAGGTATTGCCGGTACAGGTATGAGTGCGATTGCACAGTATTTATCTGGCATTGGTAAAACGGTAACAGGTAGCGACAGATACTTTCATCCGGATGAGCCAAACGATACAAAAGAGAAGCTAGAAGCAGAAGGCATCAATTGTTTTTTGCAAGATGGTAGCGGCATAAACGAGGCAACACAATTGATAGTAATTTCTACTGCGGTTGAAGAAACGAATGTAGAAATTCAGAAGGCAAGAAGCTTGGACATTCCCATCATTACAAGGTCGCAATTGTTGACCTTAATTAGTAATGATAAACGTACGATAGCTGTTGGTGGCACAAGTGGTAAAAGCACTACATCTGCTATGTTGTTTGATATTTTAGAAGTTGCAGGGTTACAGCCAAGCATCATTAGCGGTGCTGGTTTGGTACGCTTACAAGAACAAGGAAAAATAGGTAATGCTTTTGTAGGTAGAGGCGATTTACTAGTAATAGAGGCTGATGAAAGTGATGGTTCTATTGTTAATTATCATCCTGAAATAGGGCTATTGTTAAACCTTGATAAGGACCATAAAGAAATTAGTGAACTGCAAACGATTTTTCAAACATTCAAAAGCCATTCGCAACGCTTTGTAGTGAATGCTTCGCATGAATTGGCAGCGCCTTTTTCACAACTTACAGCACAAGATTTTTCGTCAACAAATGTTGATGCAGGTTATAAAGCCACAAATTTTTTGCAAGAAGGATTGAGTATTGGTTTTAAAATAAACAATGTAGATTTTAAGCTACAAGCTATTGGCAAACACAACATGCAAAACGCATTGGCTGCGGTTGCTGTTGCCAATCAATTAGGTGTGACTTTAGAAGTTTGTAGTAAGGCTATTGCACAATACAAAGGTATTTACAGGCGTAATCAGGTGCTTGGCAAAAAAGGCAATATTTGGGTGATTGATGACTACGCACACAACCCTGCAAAAGTAGCAGCAGCAATTGCTGGTGTTCAACCTTTGGCAACCAAAGTGATTGCCTGGTTTCAGCCACATGGTTATGGACCAACGCGTTTTTTGCGTAAAGATTTTGTTGATGAAATTACTAAAGCATTAAGACCGCAAGATGAAATATGGATGAGTGAAATTTTTTACGCTGGTGGTACTGCTGTAAAAGATATTAGTGCTAATGATTTAATTAATGATATTAAAGCGCTTGGCAAAAATGCCTTTTTTGTAGAAGATAGAAATAACCTTGTTAATACATTACAATCTCATCTTACAAATGATTGTGTATTGCTACTAATGGGTGCAAGAGACCCAAGTTTGGATGCTTTTGCAAAGCAAGTGTATAGTGAATTATAAGCATTTCACACTAACAGACGAAGGATACAAAGTACACGGTGAAATATTGAGAAAGCTATTAAATGCACAAAGGCTATTACAATCTAAGTAATAGCCTTTGTTGCTTTGTAGTTTTTGCGAGCTTTTTGTGAAATTATCCTAAAACATTCTCGGCTTTTACTTTTTGCTCCCGAGCCCAAGCGGTAGTCATCATGTCTTTGATGCCATATTTTAACTGCCAGCCTAAGCCTGTTACAGCTTGCTCGTTATTAGCATAAATGGCAACTACATCACCATTTCTACGTGGTCCCATTTCGTAGTTTAATTTCACATTACTAATGGCTTCAAATGTATTAATGGCTTCTAAAACGGTGGTACCATCACCTGAGCCAAGATTAAAGATATCGCACTTAGTTTTGTTTTTACCAGCCATTAAATATTGTAGTGCCAATGTGTGTGCATGTGCAATGTCGCATACATGAATATAGTCTCTTAAACAGCTACCATCTCTTGTATCGTAGTCGCTACCATAGACCATCATTTTAGGTAATTTACCAATGGCAGTTTGTGTAATTACTGGCACTAAATTCATCGGTTTACCCAAAGGCAATTCGCCAATAAGATTGCTTGGATGTGCACCAACTGGATTGAAATAGCGAAGTAAAATGCTTGAAGCATTTTCTACTTTTGAGAAGTCTGTAATAATTCTTTCGCCCATTTGCTTTGTAGCGCCATAAGGGCTTTCAGCTTTTTTCTCAGGTGTTTGTTCTGTTACAGGTATTACATCTGGATTACCGTAAACTGTGCATGAAGAAGAAAATACAAAGTGTGGTACATCGTATTGTTTCACGCACTTAAGCAGGTTGATAAGTGAGTATAAATTGTTTTCGTAGTAATCTAAACTCTTATCAACAGATTCTCCCACGGCTTTAAATGCTGCAAAATGTATAATGCCTAAAATGTCTGTATTTTCTTTAAAAATAGTTTCTGTAGCATCGAAATTTTTTAAATCTACCTCGTAGTTCTTGAAGCTTTTTCCAGTAATTTTTTCAATACCGGTTAGGGCATTTTTGGTAGAACGTGAGTTGTCATCTACAGATATTACCTCAAAGCCGTTTTCTAATAAATCTACAATGGTGTGCGAGCCTATAAAGCCGCAACCGCCAGTAACTAAAATCTTTGCCATAGTTTTTTATTGAGCCGGAAAAGTAAGGTATTTCGAACAACAACACAAATACACATTATAAATGTTAAGCAGAAGTAATCTAAAAAAATTTCGTTAATAAACGGTTTGCAAAAGCTTGATAAATACATTTGTATTTAATTTTTTTATATATAATACTATCTTTTAGCTGCTCTTTAGAACCGTAATCATATATGAATGTTAATGCGTGGTACAACATCCAATAAAAAACTTCCTAAAACTTTGTAAATTTTCGGGAAATTGAAATCGTACCTTCGCCCGTTTTAAATAAAGAGATTGTAGTGGCTGATATCATTCAATTATTACCTGATAATATTGCAAACCAAATAGCGGCTGGTGAAGTGATTCAGCGGCCTGCAAGTGCTGTAAAAGAGCTGTTAGAAAACGCTGTAGATGCTGGCGCAACGGAAATAAAACTTATAATTGTAGATGCTGGTAAAAACTTGCTGCAAGTAATAGATAATGGCAAGGGTATGAGTGAAACCGATGCTAGAATGTCGTTTGAGCGCCATGCAACTAGTAAAATTCGAGCAATTGACGACCTATTTCGCATTAAAACCATGGGCTTTCGTGGAGAGGCTTTGGCTAGTATTGCTGCGGTAGCGCAGGTAGAACTAAAAACCCGCCGTGCTGAAGACGAACTAGGCACTTATATAGAAATTGAAAACAGCGTGGTGCTAAAGCAAGAACCTTGTGCTTACAATATTGGCACAAGTATTAGCATGAAAAACTTGTTTTTTAGCGTACCTGCTAGGCGTAACTTTTTAAAAAGCAATGCGGCTGAAATGCGTCATATTATTGACGAGTTTATTCGTGTGGCCATGGCTTTTCCGCATATTTTTTTCTCGCTTACAAGCAATGGGCAGCAAGTGTTTCACTTAGAAGCGGGCAACCTAAAACAGCGCATTGTACAAATATTGGGCAATGGTTATTCAGCTAAGTTGGTGAGCGTAAAAGAAGAAATGGATTACATGAACGTGTATGGCTTTGTGGGCAAGCCTGAAACGGCTAAAAAAACACGTGGTGACCAATACTTTTTTGTGAACAATCGTTTTATAAAAAGCTCGTACCTCAACCATGCTATCAACACGGCTTTCAACGAAATGATTGCCAGAGATAGCTTTCCTAGTTATGTGTTGTTTATAGATTTAGACCCAAGCGTGGTAGACATAAATGTGCACCCAACCAAGCAAGAGATAAAATTTGAAGACGAGAAAATAGTGTATGCTTTTGTGCAAGCGGCTGTAAAACATGCGTTAGCGCAGTTTAGCATTGCGCCTTCGCTTGACTTTACGTTGAACGCAGACATTCAAGGTTTAGATGCCATTAGCAAGCCATTTACCAATAATGAACAAGACAATGCAGCATCATCTAACCTGTTTAAAACCTTCTCGCAACGTAACCAGGCACATGCTATAGAACCAAGCAATAAAAATGAACTAAAGAGTTGGAAAGAGTTTTTTGAACCCCTAGCCCCTAAAGGGGAATTATTAAGTGGCAGCCCTGAGGAAACGTATTTTGAATATGAGAAACCCTTTCAATCACTAGTAACTAGTAACCAGCAACCAGCAACTGGTAGTCAACTAGCAACACATCAGTCGCCATATACCATTCAGCATTGCCTGCAACTACACAATACCTACATTATTGCCGCTACGCAAAATGGTTTTGTATTGGTGCATCAGCAGCTAGCGCATGAGCGTATTTTGTACGAGAAATACAGTGTAGCCGCACATGGTACACAAATGGCTACGCAAAAAAGTATGTTTCCTGTAAGCCTAGAACTAGTACCTAGCGATGCGGCATTATTGCAAGAAATTTTACCAGAATTACAGATGATTGGCTACTTGATAGAACCTTTTGGCAATAATACTTTTGTTATTCAAGGTACACCAGCCGATGTAATGCAGGGCAATGAAAAACACAGCCTAGAATTATTGATAGAACAGTTTAAACATTTTAGCAGCGATATTAAGTTTAGCAAGCGAGAAAAGCTAGTACGCTGTATGGCTAGGCAACAAGCCATTAAAAGCGGGCAAACATTGCAGCCTAAAGAAATGATTGCACTTGTAGAAGAACTATTTACCTGCAATACACCCAATGTTACACCAACAGGCAGCCCCACTTATGTAGAGTTTAAAGAAGATTATTTGGATAGAATGTTTCAGCGATTGTAGGTAAACGTAAAATCATTACAAGATGACAGACAACCATGTAAAACTCATAAGATTTGCAGTTATTGCTTTTAGCTTTGTTTTGGTATGGTTACTCTTTAAACATCCACCTCAGATACCGGATATTTTGCTTAAAGCTGAGAAAATAGATAGCATTAAAATAAAAAAATCTGATAGTATTTTAACTGTAAAAGATTTAGTAGAAATTACAAAATTCAGTCAATATTTTAAAAAACTAGTTGACTACAATCCAAAGAATTTAAGGGCAAGCAAAGACATAACACACCTAGAAATATTTAGTAAAGAAAAGACGATTGATGTTGAGATTTTTGATGGTATTGATGATGGTAAGGTAATTGAAATAGGTACTGCTTGTTACAAAAACGATAGCCTTAGTCTTTTAGTTGAGCGCTTAATTGCTGTATCAGAAAAAAGAAAGAGCAAACAATAATTTATTGCCTTTGTGTAAAACCTTGTGCACCTTGTGGTAAAAAAACTTTGCACAAACAACTATCTTGCATATACCATGAAACGTGTTTTCTTTCTATTATTGGTTGCACAAATAAGCATTGTTGCGCTTGCGCAAAATAAGTATGTGCTATTGCAAAATAGCCCTGAAGCATACAAAGCACTAGGCTTAGAAAAAGTAATGATAAAGCCGTGGGAAGACGGTAGTAGAACCAAGCAAGATGGTGATAGCTACCAATGTTGGTACTACGATGCACACTTAAACGATGGTAGTTTTGTAGTTATTTCCTTCAACTTACGTGATGGTACAAAGTTGCAAAAGGCGCTTACGCCATATATAAGTGTAGATATTGTATTGCCGAATGGCAAAAAAATTGGCAGAACTATACGAGCTAAGCAAGACGCATTTACATCATCAACCAATACCTGCGACGTACATATTGGCGACAGTTATTTTACAGGCAATCTTAACCAATACCATATTCATATTAGCGATAGCCTATTGCAAATGGATATTGATATGGTAAAAACTGCCGATAGTTGGCGGCCAGAAACAGGCATTTTTAATTTTGGCAAAGATGGTAAATATGCAGGCTGGCTAGTACCTGTGCCAGAAGGCACCACCAAAGTTTCATACACATACAAAGGCGCTACCACAAATACTTCTGGCACATGCTACCACGATAATACTTGGTGGAATCAATCGCCTAGAAAATTGTTTAACAACTGGTTTTGGGCTGCTACAAGAGTAGGGCCTTACAAAATAATTACTTACAACATTACGGCTACTAAAAAATACCATTACGAGCAGCAATTATCATATGCTGTATTTAAAAATGGAAAGCTTTTGGTAGATGATAATAGCAAAGTGAGTATTCAAAAAAGCGAAAGTATCAAGCAGACTGTTGGCAAAAAGCCACTGAGCCAAACCACTACTTTTACCTATACAGATAGTATTACAAGGTACACATTGGTACTCAATCAAAAAGAAGTATTGCAAAGTGTTGCCACTATCAAAAACAATTTTACTAAGCAAGTAGTAAAACTATTTACAGGCTTTGATGGTGCGTATTATCGTGTTCAAGGTAATGCTAGTTTTAGTATTTACAATACAAAAATGGTGAACTAAAAGAAACTTATCAATCAGACAAAGCCATTTGGGATAGTTATTTCTTTGCAAATCCGCCTAAGTAGTGGCTACTTAATAAACTTACCAATTATAGGTAATTTCTGAAACTCTTTACGTTCTACTAGCAAAATAAACCACACATAAATAGATGTAAGCACTGTGGCAATTGTTAAGCTAAAGTAAACATTAGCCCAAAGTAGTAAAAAGCCTTTGTGAATAAAAAATAGCATTGAAACAATTACCATATAGGCTACTAACTTCTTCCAAGCGTATGGTATACGATATTCTTTTTGCCCCCATACAAAGCTTATTACCATCATACTACCATAGCAAAAGAAAGTAGCCCATGCACAAGCCATGTAGCTAAAGCGAGGAATAAAGAGATAGTTAATGATTAGTGTAACTGCAGCACCAAACAGTGTAATATAGGCACCTGCTATGGTTTTATTGCCTAGTTTGTACCAAACGCTTAAATTGTAATAAATGCCTAAAAAAATATTTGCCCACAATAAAATAGGCACCACTTTTAAGCCTATATACATTTTAGGATTACGAATAAAATACTTCCAAACATCAATATACAATGCAACTAGCAAAAACATACCACATAACACAATTATAAAAAACTTCATAACTCTTGCATAGGTTCTTGGCGCATTTGCTTCTTGCGACTGTTTAAAGAAAAAAGGTTCTGCACCCATACGAAATGCCTGTACCGCAAGTGTTATTAAAATTGACAACTTATAACATGCCGAATAAATGCCAACTTCGCTTTTTGCTGCATCCATGCTAGTTACAGGTGCCCACCAACCAAGCATAATTCTATCAAATGTTTCGTTTATCATGCCTGCAAAACCTGCAAGTATTAATGGCAGTCCGTATGCCATCATTTCTCGCCAAAGTTTAACATCGAACTTAAATTTAAACCCAATAAGCTCTTTGAACAGAAATAGTAAAGTAATTATTGATTGCAGTAAGTTGGCTAATAACACATAACCAATAGCCCAATTTGGATTAAAAAAAATACTTACCCAATGGGTTGGTTGTTTAGTTATTAACCGTGGACAGATGCTTAAAAAAAAATAAATGCTAATAATATTTACAATTATTCCAACAAATTTTGTTGTAGCAAATTTTATTGGTCGTCCATCTTGCCTAAGCTTTGCAAATGGTATGGTACTCAAAGCGTCTAGTGCAATTATGGCGGCACTAAGCGATAAATATTCGGGATGTTCAGTTATTTGCAACAAGGTAGCTAAGGGCGCTTGTAAAAGTATTAGTACAATTGAAAAAAATATAGTTGATACAACCAAAGAAATACTTGTGTTACTGTATACCGTCTGCTTATCATGTTTATTTGCGAAGCGAAAAAAAGCAGTTTCCATACCATGTGTAACCATCACATTCATAAAAGGTAAGAACGCGTAAATGGTACTCATTTCGCCGTATTGGGCATTTGTAAATTTAAATGTAAGATAAGGTGTAAGTAAATAATTTATAAACCTAGCAGCTATGCTACTAAGCCCGTACCACATGGTTTGCCCCGCTAATTTTTTTATATTACTCAATGATAAAAGTTGGTTAGGCTGCTAATGTAACAAATGTGTAGTTAGTGCAAGTGAATGAATGATGGAATACTGTTTTCTGTACCTGGTTCAGCAAAGCGCTTGTCTTTTAAAAAGGTAGTGTCGCTTAGCGTGTACAAAAATGCAGTGAGTTGGCCTATTTCAAAATTAGACAATGCTAATTTGTTCTTAAAAATACTATCAGTAGTAGCACTATTTACGGCTTTGCTGCGGTAATGTTCAAATACATTCATCAATGCAAAAAATCTTCCATCATGACCATAAGGCGCTGTGTAAGCCACATTGCGCAAGCTTGGCACTCTAAATTTTAACGAGTCAAGCGTATTTCTCGTAATGCGCATTCTGCCATAATCGTTTAAAAAAGTATCTACTGGCATACCAATATTGCGGTAGCTAAAATCTGTAAATAATGGTTCGCTGTGGCAGCTAGCACATTTTTTCTTAAAAATATCGTAGCCCAATTGTTCTGGTAAAATAAAACTTGCCTCACCACGCATCACTTTATCGTACTTGCTATTGCTGCTTACCATCAACAGCATAAATTGGCTTAACGCCTTCATAGTGCGCTGAGTAGTGATGGTAGCATCGCCAAAGGCTTTGCTAAATAAACGCTTGTATGCAGTATCGGCTTTTAGTTTTTTCAGCACATTATCTATGCTTTCGCCCATTTCATTTGGTGCAGTTATTGGTGCAAGCGGCTGAAGATCTAAATGATTTATACCGCCATCAGCCATAAAATCTTTAACCCAAGCAAGGTTGGCTAAACTAGGTGCATTACGTGTAGTTTGTGCGTTATTAATACCATGACTTAAATTATGGTCGTAAGTAGCAAAAGCTGCAAACTGTTGGTGACAACTACCGCATGATAAACTACCATCTTTACTTAATCTAGTGTCGTAAAATAGCTTTCTACCAAGTGCAAACCCCTCTTGCGTAAGCGGATTGTTTTTAAAATCGTACACAGGTTTGGGCCATCCTTTTGGCACTATAAAAGGTATGGGTGTACCAATGATTTTATTATTCACATCTTTTGAAACCCAAGCTATGCCTGCAGTTACAAAGAATGATAGCACTAATATGACAGAGAATATTCGCATTAATTAACTGAAACAATTTTAAACATGGTGGCATAATTATCGGCTATTTGCATAGCCAAACTACCGGGTGAATGGCAAATAGGATGTTCTGCAATTTTGATGTTATGTACAGATTCAAACCATTTGTTGATGTCGGCTTCTATAATTATAAAATTTGAAATTTGAAATTTAAAATTCGATAGCTCTAATCTTATTCTTCTTGCAGCGTTTTCGCCATTTCTAAAACCACCAACATGTTGTGAAAACAAATTGCCGGGCACTTTTGCTACCGAAGAAACACCTTCTATTTTAGCCATAATATAGCCGCTATTCCAAGTCCAAAACATACCATTCATTGGGTCTAAAGCGCCAGCTTGCACACCACTTACATTCTTTATACTATCTACACCTAATAAAAATTCTATTACTGCAACTTGCTTTACTGATGTAGTAATTACAATAGTTTTAGACATACTATCTGCTTCATCTATTAGGTAATAATCATTAGATGCAGATACTGATTTACCGCTACCATCAACCAAGTGAATATTTGAAACATAATATTTACATCTGTTAATCACTAAGTCTTCACCTAAACTATTTTCATAGCTTTCACCAAGCTGCAATACTTTATTACCTATTGTATTGCGAAATTGTATGGTAATGGTTTGCTGCGCAAATGTTGATGTAAGCAAACAACTGAACCAAATAATAAGACCTATTTTCATTTGTTAATTTAAATATCTTTCAATGTCATTTTGCCTCGCATTGCTTTAGTAGTTGCATTGCGTTTTTTGCTTTCTAATCTTTTTTCTTTTGCGGCTTTACTTGGCTTGCTTGCAATTCTACTCTTCTTTTTTTCCAAAGCCTTGCTAACCAATTCATTCATTTTCTCAATTACGTTCGCCTTGTTTTGCAACTGTGTTCTTGCTGCTTGCGATTTTACCAATAAATTACCATCGGTAGTAATTTTGTTAGCCAATTTTTCAGTCAAAATAATTTTCTGTTCACTAGTAACCAAAGCTGATTCTGCCACTGGCCATCTACCTTCAACCATGGTTTCAACCTTGTTTACGTTTTGCCCGCCACTGCCACCGCTTCTTGCCGTTTTAAATACTATCTCGGCTGTAATATCTATCTTCATTACCTAAAATTACAACATAAATTGATTCTTGATTATGAGAGTTGTTATTCAAAGAGTTTCTGAGGCTTCTGTAACCGTTGATAATACCGTAACAGGCAGTATTCAACAAGGTTTACTAGTGCTTGTAGGTATAGAAGATGCAGACACAACAGATGATGTGGTATGGTTAAGCAACAAAATTTGCAACCTGCGAATATTTAACGATAGTGAAGGTGTAATGAATAAAAGCTTAGTAGATTGTTGTGGAGATATTTTACTAGTAAGCCAATTTACATTACATGCAAGTACTAAAAAAGGCAACAGACCATCTTATATAAAAGCAAGTAAGCCACCTATTGCTGTGCCGCTTTATGAAGATATGATACAACAGTTACAAACCGATTTAGGTAAGCCAATACAAACAGGCATTTTTGGTGCAGATATGAAAGTACAATTGCTAAACGATGGCCCTGTGACAATAGTAATTGATAGCAAAAACAAAGAGTAAGATGAGAGATATAGAAAATAAAGCCGACATAGAAATACTAATGAAAGCTTTTTATGCAAAAGCCATTTATGATAAATCTATTGGCCATTATTTCACAGAAGTAGTTGTATTAAACTTAGAAAAGCATTTACCGATAATCTGCAATTTCTGGGATTCAGTTTTGTTTAACCAAGCAGCCTATCAAGGCAATGTAATGCAAGTACATCAGCACTTACATGCTTTATCTGCTTTTACAGGTGATCATTTTAAACAATGGATCTTCTTATTAAAGCAAACAGTAAATGAGCTTTTTGAAGGCGATAATGCTGAGAAAATAAAACAAAGAGCCGAATCAATAGCTACTGTCATGAACATTAAATTGGTGTATGGTGGTGTAGGGATGAAATAATTCGTGTAATCAAAACAAATAAAAATGCTAATACAACAAGCACAATCAGACGTAGACAATTGGATTAAAACCGTTGGTGTACGCTACTTTAACGAACTTACCAATCTTGGCATACTAATGGAAGAAGTGGGTGAACTAAGTAGACTAATGGTGAGAAAGTATGGTGAGCAATCTTTTAAAGAAAGTGATAAAAACAAAGAATTGGCTGATGAAATGGCCGATGTATTGTGGGTATTAATTTGCCTTGCTAACCAAACAGGTGTAGATTTAACCCAAGCCTTAGAAAAGAATTTTGAAAAGAAAAATATAAGAGACGCCACAAGGCATTTAGAAAACGAGAAACTGAAATAAACATATGGCAGCAATTCGCAAAAATATCGTTACCATTTGGATCATTTTAAAAGAAGCATACACCTTATTTTCAGATAATAAAGCCATGCGTATGAGCGCTGCATTGGCATATTACACGGTATTTTCTATTGCACCTATGTTAATTGTAATTATTAGCCTGTGCGATATTTTTTATGGTAAGGAAGCCATAGAAGGTAGTATTTACGGGCAAATTCAAGGTTTTGTAGGTAAAGATGCAGCGCTACAAATTGAACAAGTTATTCGCA
>JAAFHG010000097.1 GCA_013297585.1 Chitinophagales bacterium | reverse complement strand
ATATAAAAATTGATAACAAACTCCTTTTAAGTGACAGTAAAACGTTTCAATTTATACCCACAGACGAACATTATGCTACTTTAATTCTAGATAAGGTAGATGAAACATTTATAGGTGAAGTTAAAAATGCATTTAATAGGTTTAACAGAGAGCGGTACGCAAATACTAAACTTGCTATTACAAGTACTGCCATTACACCACAATATGCTATAATGTTAATTGGGCCATTTATAAATGCTAGCGATGCAATAGATTATATTGACAAAACAAAGCCATCGACCGCAGGTAGAATTATACCTTGGCTACAAGCTAGTAAATATTCATTTTCTATTATTAGCAACAAAAATTTAGATATTCTTAAAACTGGCAAAGAAGTTGCTCTGTATACGCAATTTTTAAAAGGCATTTTTCCTGATAAATTTTAGTTAATAGCATTATTATGAATCGTTTTGTAAGAATATTTTGGCGTATATTTTTTGGTGTTTTCGTATTTGTAATACTCATTTTTTTATTGGCAAATTTTGGTGCTTTGGGCGAAATGCCATCTATTGACGATATTGAAAATCCCACAGCCAATTTGTCAAGTCAGGTGTACGCACAAGATGGTACTTTAATGGGTAAATACTACTTAGAAGACCGTGTAAATGTAGATTATAAAGACATTAGCAAGCATGTAGTAAACGCTTTAGTAGCAACAGAAGATGAGCGATTTTACAAACATAGCGGCATAGATGGCAAATCTTTAATACGAGCCTTTGTATTTTTAGGCAGAGAAGGGGGCGCAAGTACCATTACTATGCAAACTGCCAAAAACTTGTTTACCGACTATAAGCGCAATAAAGTAGTTCGTATTATCCAAAAAGTTAAAGAGTGCATTATTGCAATAAAACTTGAACAAAATTTTACCAAAGAAGAAATTGCCACATTATACCTAAACACCGTACCATTTGGCGATAACGTATTTGGTATACGCAATGCAGCAAAAACTTTTTTTCAAAAAGAACCAGACCGCTTAAGTATAGAAGAAGCAGCCGTTCTAATAGGCATGCTAAAAGGTTCTAATTTGTATAACCCAAGAGTAAATCCTAAACAGGCGCTACAACGAAGAAATATTGTACTAGATCAAATGGTACGTAGCAATTATTTAGTAGCAGCCAACGCTACTGCGCTAAAGAAAAAACCGATAGAGTTGAACTATCAAAAATTAGATGAAACAACAGGTTTAGGGCCGTATTTTAGAATGATTTTAGGTGAAGAAATGAAAAAATGGTGTAAAGAACACCAAAAAAGTAATGGCGATAATTACGATTTATTTAGAGATGGCTTAAAAATATATACTACCATTAACCCAAGAATGCAAGTATATGCTGAGCAAGCGGTAGCCAAACACATGAGCTACATGCAAAAAATTCTCGATAACCAACAAGATATAAAAACAGGCTCTGTGTGGAATAACCACGCTAATATTTTAGAAAACGCCATGAAACAAACCGACCGCTGGCGCAATATGAAAAAAGAGGGTGTAGACGAAGTAGATATTGCCAAAAGTTTCCTTGCTCCTACTAGAATGAAGGTATTTGCTTGGAATAATAATCGTAGAAAAGATACCGTGATGACGCCGCTAGATTCTATAAAATATCATAGACAAATGCTTGAAACTGGCTTTATGGCCATGGATGCACAAAGCGGCGAAGTACGTGCTTGGGTGGGCGGTATTGACTTTAAAACTTTTAAATACGACCACGTAAACTTTAATACCAAACGCCAAGTAGGTAGTACCATGAAGCCATTACTATATAGTTTGGCCATTGAAGAAGCAGGCTTTACACCAAACACAACCGTACAAGACCAACAGCAAAGCTTTGGTGCTTACGGTAAAGTACCAGCTACAACCAAAAGCTGTGGCGGCGGTGCAATGCCTATGAGTACAGCATTAGCTTTTTCTAAAAACTGTGCTACGGCTTACATTATGAAACAACTAGACGGTACTGGAAACAATGCAGCTAAACGGTTTGTAGATTTTTTAAATAATAAATGTGGCTTGCAAACCAAAATAGACCCCAACCCCTCTATTGCACTAGGTGCTTGTGAAATTTCATTGTACGAAATGATGCAGGCTTATAGTATGCTGCCGGGTAGAGGATTTAATGTTAAGCCCATGTTTATTACACGTATTGAAGATAGAAACGGCAATACTTTACAAAGTTTTACACCAGTACGCAGAGAAGTAATAAGCGATGTAACAGCTTACTCCATGATTAAAATGATGCAAGGTGTAATGCAATTTGGTACCGGTAGACGCATGTGGAGCTATGGTGTTTCTGGCGAAATTGCTGGCAAAACTGGTACTACCAACGATAATAGTGACGCTTGGTTTATGGGCTACACACCGCAACTATTATGTGGTGCATGGGTTGGCTGCGACGATAGATTTATACGTTTTAAATCAACCGATATTGGTCAGGGTTCATCTGCGGCCTTACCCATTTGGGCTTATTTTTACGAAAAAGTACAAAATGATAGAAACATTGTAGGTATAGATCCTAATGCAACATTTGTAAAACCAGATGTGATGCCAACAGATATTTCATTCGACCAATTAAATGGAACAACACCTACACTAGGTGCAGAAGGTGAAGATATGGGCAACGGTACCTCTAAAGATTATGAAATTCCTAGCAATATTAAACCAGAAGATATTGGTGCAGAATCGCAAATACCAACAACTACCGAAACCGACAAACCTGTAACTAAACCCAATGACACAAAAAGCCCTACAAATAAACCTGTAAGTGCCCCACCAGCAAAACTTACAGACACTAAATTGCAACCGCAACTAATAACCAAACCAACAACAACACCAACAAATACACAACAACCTAAAGCGGTAATGCCGCCTAAAAAACCGTAATACTAAATATACATACTATAAAAAAGTAAATATGGTAACGCATATATGTACATGCTCACTTTTTTTGCTAGATATAACATAAAAATTAATTGTAACAATGGCATTTGTTTTAGAAAACGATCCACATAGAAGATTAAACATTTTAACAGGCGAGTGGGTACTAGTATCGCCACACAGAAACAAGCGTCCATGGCAAGGAAAAGTAGAAAAACCATCTGATACCGTAAAGCTTGCGTATGATGAAAAATGCTACCTATGCCCAACAAATGCAAGAATGGACGGTACTATTAACCCAGATTATCAAGGGCCGTATACATTTACAAACGATTTTTCTTCGTTATTAACCAATACACCAGATGGCAAACTTAATGTGGCTGATTTGCTGCAAGCAGAAAGCCAAAAGGGTATTTGCAAGGTTATTTGTTTTTCGCCAAGACATGATTTAACACTACCGCAAATGAGTATTGGAAATATTGCGAAGGTTGTAACATTATGGCAAGATATTTTTACCGAATTACAGCAACACGAGTGGATTAAGTACATTCAAATGTTTGAGAATAAGGGTGAAATTATGGGCTGTAGCAATCCTCACCCACACGGGCAGGTTTGGAGCTTAAATAGCCTTCCAGCCGAATTGCAAAAGGAGACTGAAAGTCAAAAAAAATATTATAGTAAACATGGAAAAAGCTTGCTAGGTGCCTACTTGCTACTAGAACAAGCACAACAAGAGCGCATTATTTGTGAGAATGAACATTTTATAGCCGTAGTACCATTTTGGGCTACTTGGCCATTTGAAGCAATGTTAATAAGTAAGCGCCAAGTACAGAATGTAACACAATTCACCGATAAAGAAAAACTTGCATTAGCAGAAATTTTAAAACGGTTGTTAACCCGTTACGATAATTTATTTCAAACATCATTCCCATATAGTGGCGGTATGCACCAAGCACCCGTAAACGATGGCGAACACCCCGAATGGCACTGGCATATGCACTTTTACCCGCCATTACTACGCAGCGCAAGTGTAAAAAAATTTATGGTAGGTTACGAAATGCTGGCAAATGCACAAAGAGACATTACTGCTGAATCTGCCGCTAAACGCTTACAAGAACAAAGTGAAGTACATTATTTAGAAGTATTGTAAAATATCTTATTTAATACCATCTAAAAAACATTTAGAATAGTAATTATTCTTCAAGTTTAATGCCTTACTGATGCCTAGTAATTGTTGTAATATCATTTACAATAAAGACGAGATAATGAAATAATTACCATATACAAATTAAAATAAAACAAAATTTAATATTGGTTAATTTGTTACTTAAAAAAAGTACTTACTAAAGCAAACGATTGCAAAAAAAATAATGTACCCATAAATAAATTTCTAAGCCGTTTTGGTAAGCATCACGTTAAAACTTAGATTATATTGCAACCTCAATCATTATAAAACTCATCTACATTATGAAAAAATACCAACCAGGTGTACTTTTTGGCGAAGAATTAGAAGCATTGTTAAAAGATGCAAAAGACAATCAATTTGCGTTGCCAGCAGTTAATACTATTGGCACAAATACTATTAATGCAGTGCTAGAAACGGCCGCAAAAGTTAACTCTCCAGTAATTATTCAGTTTTCTAACGGTGGTGCACAGTTTATAGCTGGTAAAGGCATGCCAAACGATAATTTACAAGGCAATATTTTAGGTGGTATTTCTGGTGCTTTACACATTCATAATGTAGCGAAAGCTTACGGTGTACCAGTTGTGTTACATACTGACCATGCTGCTAAAAAATGGTTACCATGGATCAGCGGTTTAATAGATGCTGGCGAACAATTTTACAAAGAAAAAGGTCAGCCTTTATTTAGCTCGCACATGTTAGACTTAAGTGAAGAACCAATTGAAGAAAATATTGGTACTTCTGTTGAGTTTTACAAAAGAATGAAACCACTTGGTATGGCCATTGAAATTGAACTTGGCGTTACTGGTGGTGAAGAAGATGGTGTAGATAATAGCGATGTAGAAAACGACAAACTATATACTCAACCTGCTGATGTAGCTTATGCTTACGAAGAGCTGGGTAAAGTAGGTAATTTATTTACAGTAGCTGCTGCATTTGGTAATGTGCATGGTGTATACAAGCCCGGTAATGTAGAATTAAGACCAGAAATTTTAAAAAATAGCCAAGATTATATCAAAGCAAAATACGGTACAGCTAGCGATAAACCAGTGTACTTTGTTTTCCATGGTGGTAGTGGCTCGCCACAAAGCCAAATAAGAGAAGCTATTGGCTACGGAGCAATTAAAATGAACATTGATACGGACTTACAATGGAGTTTCTGGGAAGGCATTCAACAATTTTATACTAAAAACGAGGCATACTTACAAGGCCAATTAGGTAACCCAACTGGTGCTGATAGCCCTAATAAGAAATATTACGATCCACGTGTATGGTTGCGTAAGGCAGAAGAAAACTTTAGCAAACGCTTAGAAGTTGCGTTTGAAGATTTGAACTGCATTAACCGAAATGCATAATTTTTATACACGTATTTTTAAAGGCGATTATTATATTTTTATGTGTGACAATCACCTTTTTATATTAAATTATTATAATTTTTGGCAATGTGGTCAAAAATAGTTGGTTTTTGTTCAGTCTTTTTGGTGAGATTTGTTAAATCAAGTAAAGAGAAAGCAAGCTCCGCTGAGGAGCAACTTACCAGCAATAGCTTGATGTAAGACGATAATAGAGGCAGTCTTTTGGGGCTGCCTCTTATCATTATCGGATTACTCAATGGCTAAAAAAACTATTTCGCTTTTCTTGATTTTTAAAGTGTAGATACCATTTTATGAAGTTCTTCTTGGCTTCAAGTCTTGGTCCACGATGTAGTGTAAGTTTCTCTTTTAAATGTGCAAAATAGCCTTCTATCTGATTGGTTGATTTGGGTATTTGCTCATCACTAACATAGCAAAATAAGTATGTAATAGCATTGATTAGATGTGTTGCTGCCTAGTGTAAATGTTTATACCAACTTCTACCTGTTATATCATTGATTGACTTTTGGTTGATAAATGCTTCATGTTTGTTATACCAATCATGCACTTCCCTCAACCAAGCTGTTGCTTGTTCTTGCATATGTATTTGTTTAATTTGTTTGCTATAGTAAAGTAATTCTCTAGCTTGAGGCAGTTGCGGTTTTACGCCTAAGTAGCTCTTTATCTCACGTTTAACGTGTACTACGCATCTTTTATAATAGCATTAGGGTATGCTTTAGATGCAGCCTTCATAATGGATTTATGACCATCACAGGTAACACTGTACAGCTGTGTGCCTAGCTTTTTAAGGTTCAGTAAATGTTCTTTAATCTCTTTAAATTTTTCCTGATTCGTTTGTCTAAAAAGCTGCACATACTGAATGTCATAGTCGTAATAAAGAATCAAACACAGACCGTTTTCGAAGTAAGTGCCATCAATGAGTAAATGAACGTTCCTTTTACTTGAAATAACATTTACAGGTGGTTCTTTTAAATAAAATTTAAAGAGCCGTTGAAGTGTACTTTGGCTCATCTTACTAATCTCGAATAAGGTTCTGATACACCTGTCTTTCCATCACCCATTTATAGAACCAAACAAACTGATTAGCTTTACTAACGCCCTCATTTCTTAGCGTAAAATTTTGATAGCAGTTCGAGCAGCGATAGCGTTGTTTGTTGTTTTGTTTACCCCATTTGTGAACCCGATGCAAATTACAAATTGGGCATGCCAAACTCTTTTTTTCATCCAAAAAAAATAGTCAATTGAAACCACTTTCAATTGACTATTCTCAAAACCTTTACTGTAAAGGATTATAGCAGATTTTACCAACTATTTTTGGCCAGTATGTCTAGTTTAAAGTAAAACACACTATTCTTATGTAACAAATACAAAATTTAGTATACAAAAACGCCTCTCACAATATTGTGAGAGGCGTTTCAAGTATTGTAATTCTTTATGAGAATTATTTCTTTTTTGCATCTTTAGCTGCTGCTGCTTCTTCTTGTTTTAACTGACGCGTCATTACAACTGAAGCAATAGGAATACGTTGAGAGTTCATTATTTCCATTTCTGGAGCTTTAATATCTTCTACACGTAGGTTTTCGTTTAATAGTAAGTTAGTGATATCAACTTCAATAAACTCTTTTAAATTAGAAGGTAAAGTTTTTACTTTTACACTTTTCATTTTTACTACTAATTTACCACCTTCTTTTACACCTTTAGATACACCAACTAATTTAATAGGCAAGTCTGCAATTACTTTTTTATCACCTACTAACTCCAACAAGTCAACGTGAGTTAAAGTATCGCTTACTTTATCAAACTGTAGGTCTTTCAAAATAGTAGTGTATGTTTTACCATCCACTTTTACTTCTGCTAATTGAAACTCACCAGTATAAACTAATGGTTTAAAAGCCTTTGCAGGTGCAGAAAAAGTAACTTCGGTAGCCCCACCGTAAATTACACCAGGCACCAAGTCTTGAGAGCGCAACTGACGGGCAGCTTTTTTGCCAGTTTCGGTCCTCAATTGTCCTTCGATTGTAACTGTTTTCATGTTTGTTGTTTTTGTTTTATTATCACATACAACTATTGTATGTGCTTATTTTTTTGGATTGCAAAAGTAAGGGAAACAGATGAAAATAAGATGTCTGAACGTAGATTTAGTAGGATTAAATGGATTTACATAATTTACAAAATGTAAGAAGCGATACAATTGTTATTTGTACCGCTTCTATAATTAATTTCAAATGCCAAATTATAAATTATTAAATACCCCCACGCTCTCTATTTCTCAATTGCGAGTGAATAAATAAGCTTGTAATACTTTTATTTTCATACGCATTACGTAATGCAATAGCAAATAAATCTGCCACAGACAATACTTTAATTTTATCACTAGGTTGTTTTAAAGGAATTGTATCGCAAACAACTAACTCTTCAAGTACACTATTTTCAATATTATCGTAAGCCTTACCACTTAATATGGGGTGCGTACACAATGCTCTTACACTTAGTGCGCCTTTGTCTTTTAATAAGCCAGCTGCTTTTGCTAATGTGCCGCCTGTATCACAAATATCATCTATAAGCACAATGTTTTTACCAACCACGTCACCAATTACTACCATACTTGCAATTTCATTAGCACGTTTACGATGCTTATCGCAAATAACCATATCTGCATTAAAATAGCTTGCTACTTCACGTACACGTGTGGTACTACCTACGTCTGGTGAAGCAAAAGCTAAGTTGCTTAAACGCATTTGCTCAATATATGGAATAAAAATAGCAGAAGAATCTAAATGATCTACAGGAACATCAAAGAAACCTTGAATTTGTGGTGCATGTAGGTCCATGGTTACTACTCTATCCGCACCTGCTGCCTCCAATAGAGTTGCTACTAATTTAGCACCAATTGCCACACGTGGTTTGTCTTTTCTATCTTGCCTACCATAGCCATAATAGGGCAGTACAGCTATTACTTTATAGGCACTTGCACGTTTTACTGCATCAATCATTAGTAATAGTTCCATCAAGTTATCGGTAGGTGCGTAGGTACTTTGCACCAAAAAAACATAATCGCCACGTACACTCTCCAAAAAAATTGGCTGAAACTCACCATCGCTAAACTTCTGAATTGTTAGTTTTCCTAAAGGCACACCAAAACGTTGTGCTATTTTTAACGCTAAATCTTGAGAACCTGTACCTGAAAAAATTTTTACTGAGGGATTCATATCAAATTAAGAGGTTGCGGCGAAGGTAATTTTTTAAACCTTAGTTGTAAAGATTATTTATGTTTTTGCAGAAAAAAAATAAACAAGATGTATATTGAGCCTTAAATACATAAATAATGGCTGCTATAAAAGATTGGGCCGCTGATGATAGGCCGAGAGAAAAATTAATGTTAAAAGGTGCATCAGCGTTGAGCAATTCGGAGCTATTAGCAATTTTAATAAATAATGGCACGCCTAATAAAAGTGCTGTTGACCTTGCAAAAGATTTGTTGGCAGCTTGTAATAATAACCTGCAACGCCTTGGCGAATTAAACTTTAAGCAAATAGTTCAATTAAAAATTAAAGGTTTAGGCCCTGCAAAAGCAGTAACCATTGCTGCTGCATTAGAACTTGGCATTAGAAGAGACAGCACAGAAAAGAGGAAAGATAAAATAGTATCAAGCCGAGATATTGCAGACTTTTTAAAAGCACAATTACAGTATAAAAACCATGAAGTATTTGTAGTAATGTTTCTAAGCACTGCGCAAAATATAATTCACCACGAAATACTAAGCGAAGGTGGTATAGATATGGTAATGATAGAGCCACGAACTATAATAAAGAAGGCGTTAGAATATAACGCCAAATCAATTATTCTCTGTCACAATCATCCAAGTGGCAATTTAAAACCTAGCCGTTCTGATATTTCGCTTACAGAGAAAATACAACAAGCTGCTACCCTATTTGACATCAACGTGCTAGACCATATTATTGTAAGTAACGAAGGGTATTACAGCTTCTGTGATGATGGAGTGATTTGATTTGGCAAGTTTATTTAGTTTAATAGTTTATAGTTTAAAAGTTCAAGAATTGTATGAACTTTTAAACTATAAACTGCACTAAACTTTTAAACTATAAACTGGCTTTTATGCTTGCGCTGTAGGCCCACCAAAATGCATGGGTATTTCTACTTGCTCTAGGTCTTTAATGTGGCCGTTAGCAGCTTCGTAACGTTCAATATTTTCAATCATGGCCTTCATAAAACGCTTTGCATGCATTGGGGTAAATATAATACGGCTTTTCACTTTGCTTTTTGGTGTGCCAGGCATTACGTTTACAAAATCCATTACAAATTCTGCGTGACTATGTGTAATAATCGCAAGATTGGCGTAAGAGCCTTCTGCTACTTCTTCACTAATTTCTATGTTTAACTGGTTTGGTTGTTGTTCCATGTTGTATGTTATTGTTTAAGAAAATGTAAATATAGCCGTTGCAGTAAAACAAGCATTCAATAAAAGAAAATTTGAAACAAAAGATTACAAAAGCACTGCTATAAGTAATAACTCATCGCTTTAGCAAAACTACAAATGCGGTTTAACTAGTAAATAGGCTTTTGTATAGTTAAAAATAATAATAAATTGATTGGTCGGGCTTTTTTCGCTTCGCAAAAGTGGTTTTAATTAATAAATGGCCTTTTGCATAGTAAATAATCCATAATTAACTAGTTAAAAGTACTTTTTTCACTTCGCAAATATGGTTTAAACTAGTAAACAGGCCTTTGTATAGTGAAAAATGTATAATTAATTGAGTGAGTGTGCTTTTTAGCTTCGCAAATGTGGCCTACCTTAATGTTTGAACCTATTGCCTTATAAAAAACTGCCTGCACCATTGCTTTACAGCGTTACAGAACGTACAAGTGTGCGATTGTTATGATTGCACCAAAAGTATTTTTAGGCTGCTTTTTGATAATTAGGCACATATTTTCTTTGGTTAT
>JAAFHG010000464.1 GCA_013297585.1 Chitinophagales bacterium | reverse complement strand
TATGCTTCTTGATGTGGCAAAGGGGGTTGATATAAGCATATTGCAAATGTGTTGTCGTAAAATGCCCCTCAAATAGTCGTATTTACACACAGCAATGTTAGTTTTTGATGAATAAGTTTGTGGTGTAAAACTAATCGTTTATTTTACCTCAAAATCACTCAACAAAACCTCAACTAACGACTGATGACGACACCAATAGTATTAACCGTAGAAGCCATTGTAAATACACCAATAGACAAAGTATGGACGTATTGGACAAGCCCAGAACACCTTACCAAATGGAATCATGCTTCTGATGATTGGCATTGCCCAACAGCTGAAATCAACTTAACCGTTGGTGGTAAATTTTCTGCTACAATGGCTGCAAAAGATGGCAGCTTTAGCTTTGACTTTTGGGGCACATACGATGCCATTGAACCAGAAAAAGAACTGCACATTACCATAGGTGATGGCAGAAAATGGAGCGTATATTTTTCTGTAGAAGGCGATGCCACAAAAGTGGTAGAAAACTTTGAGGCTGAAACAGAAAACCCTACAGAAATGCAGCAAGAAGGCTGGCAGATGATACTCAATAACTTTAAAAAATACACCGAAACAAACTAAACATTTGCCACTGGTTAAATGATTGAAATGATTCATATTAATATGAATATTCAATTTTAGAAGGCGATTCCCTTTTTAACATAAACCAACAAAAACTAACGATTATGAAATCAACAAAAATCATCTTTTGGGTTACTACGAGTATTATTGTGCTAACACAAGGTGTTGCATGTGCACTAACTTTTAATGATTCAAATGCCATTGCTGTTTTTAAGCAAATGGGCTACCCTGAATATTTTAGAATTATGCTATCTATTTTTAAAATTGTAGGCTCTATTGTACTAATTGTTCCCACATTTAAAGGTAAATTAAGAGAATGGGCTTACGCTGGCTTTGGTATTGATTTTATTGCAGCCACAATTGCACTTTGGGCTACTGCTGGCAAGTTTACGCCAGATGTATTATTTCCAGTTGCCTTTATGGGCATTTTGGGTGCCTCATATGTTTCTAATCAAAAATTACAGTCAAAATACTAAAATGAAAAAAATGCTGATAATTATTGCAATTGTTATTGTAGGCATCATCGCTATTGCACTTTTAGCGGCCGCAATAATGGATAAGAAATTTACAATCACATCTGAAGTAGTAATTAATGCACCAAGAGACAGTGTATTTAATTACATAAAGTTGTTGAAAAATCAGGAACATTATAGCAAATGGGTAATGATGGATCCGAATGTGAAGCTAACGTATACTGGCACAGATGGTACTGTTGGCTTTACATCTGCCTGGGAAAGCGATAATAAAAATGTAGGTGTTGGTGAACAAGAAATTACCAAAATAAATGAAGGAGATGGTTACGAAGTAGAAATACGCTTTAAGAAACCATTTGAAGGTGTAAGTACCGCAGTTAATAGCACAGAGGCTATTTCTGCAACGGAAACTAAATTTACAAATACTTTTTATTCGTCTAACCCCTTTCCTATGAACTTAATGATACCAATTATTAAAAAGATGTTGAAAAAAGATATGGACGAAAACGCATCGAACTTGAAAAAAATACTAGAAACTAAGTAGTGCTTCTATGGCTGTAGAAATATTTAAAACTGATATTACTGAAGATAATGCTGCAAGCGATATTGTGTTGCATTTGCAGCAGTTATTTCCTAAAGCCAACTTTAATTTCGACTTACAAGACTGCGACAATATTCTTCGTCTTGAAAGTGACTATGATATCACTCAACCTACAATAGCCGCAGTAAAAGCCAAAGGCTTTTGCTGCGAGCTAATTGTATGATTACTAGATTATTTTCCATTTTACTCAACCACAAAGCCGTTTAACTGTTACATGGTTTTACACACTACAACATGAAACAGACAGTTAGTATTTTTTGGTTTAGAAGAGACCTTCGGTTACAAGATAATGCCGCCTTATACCATGCCTTAAAAAGCTGTCATCCAGTTATTCCCATCTTTATTTTTGATAAACATATTTTAGATAAACTAGAAGATAAAACTGATAAACGTGTTGCATTTATTCATGCAGCCATTACAGATATTCAAGCAGAATTGGTAGCACTTGGTAGTAGCCTTGAAGTATTTTACAGCACACCAATTGAAGTATTTACCCAACTTTCAGCAACCTACAACATTGCAGCAGCCTACACCAATCACGATTATGAGCAATATGCAATAAATAGAGATGCCAACATTAACAGCTTACTGCAACAACATGGTGCAAGTCTACACACTTATAAAGACCAAGTAATTTTAGAGAAAAGTGAAGTGCTAAAAGATGATGGCAAGCCTTACACAGTGTTTACGCCATACAGCAGAAAATGGAAAGCTACATTAACGTCATTTCATTTAAAACCTTACCCTACAGAAAAGTATTTTGGTAGCTTCTATAAACAACCTAGCAAGGCGTTACCAACTTTAGAGAAAATTGGGTTTATTTCCTCCCCTTCAGGGGCTGGGGGCTTCCCTGCCAAACATTTACAAGAAGAACTCATAAAAAAATACAGTACACAACGTGATTACCCTGCTATAAAAGGTACATCGCAGTTAGGTGTGCATTTGCGTTTTGGTACCATTAGTATTCGTGGCTTAGCCAATAGAGCAAAGGATTTGAACGAGACTTTTTTAAACGAACTCATCTGGCGAGATTTTTACCATATGATTATTTGGCATTTTCCGTATGTGTGTAAAGGTCATGCTTTTAGAAAAGAATACGACTTTATAGAATGGCGCAATAACGAAGCTGAATTTGCAAAATGGTGTGCAGGACAAACTGGCTACCCTATTGTAGATGCAGGTATGCGGGAGCTAAATGCAACAGGCTATATGCACAATAGAGTTCGTATGATTGTGGCATCTTTTCTTACCAAACATCTGCTGATAGATTGGCGCTGGGGCGAAGCTTATTTTGCACAAAAACTACTCGACTTTGATTTTGCAGCCAACAATGGTGGCTGGCAGTGGGCTTCTGGTAGCGGCTGCGATGCAGCGCCTTATTTCAGAGTGTTTAGCCCAAAACTACAAACCGAAAAGTTTGATAAAGAGCTGAAATACATTCGCAAATGGGTACCAGAATTTGAAGGCTTTAATTATGTAAAGCCAATTGTGGTACATGAAGATGCTCG
>JAAFHG010000206.1:4742-6706 GCA_013297585.1 Chitinophagales bacterium | reverse complement strand
TGGTTTGCAGGGTATCAGTGTACACAATGGTTTTTACGCCGCCTTCAAATGTGTACAGCAAAATCATAATTAAGATGATTAGCGTGGTTAACCAAAATGGTACACCAAAACTTTCCAATATGGCATCTTGCAAAATTTTTACGACTAAATACAATCTAGCTGTGGCACCCAATGTTCTAGATAAAATGAAAAATGAAGCCCCCGTTTTGTACGATTTAAAGCCAAGTCTTGTATGTAAAAAGTTATAGATTGATGTTAAATTAAGGCGATAATACAACGGCAGCAATACAAAGGCAATAATAGCATAACCAATCACGTAGCCAATAGTAATTTGAAAATAGGCAAATGATTTTAAAACTACTTCACCTGGCACACTTACAAACGTAACACCGCTTAGGCTTGTACCAATCATGCCAAAGGCTACCAACATCCAATTGCTATTCTTATTACCAATAAAAAAACTTTCGTTATTGCTCCCCTTACCAGTGTACCAAGCCACAAGTAGCAATACAGCAAAATAGGCAATTACAAATGCAAACAATACTAAAGGACTCATAGCTTAATAATATTTATGAAACAATAGGGCTGACAAGATAAAAACTATTTACTACAGTTATAAAAAGAGAGGGATGATTTTATTGCACACCAAAATATTATATAATATAAAGAATTAATATTGAATAATCAGAAGCATGTAGCAAAAAAAGCGCCACTAAAAAGTGACGCTTAAAAAGTAATTGTATTATTTATTTGTGTAAACTGTCGTACAATTTATACTTGGCATCGTACGCATCGTAAGCTTTAGGATCTTTCCCGGCGGCTTTATCACGTTTAATGGCATACATATTGGCTAAAAAGTCAACTGATTTTCTTAAACAGCTTCTTTCAACTTTTTCTTTATCTGTTAAATCTTTGCCATTAGCCAAATTAGGCTTGTCTTTTAATATGTTGTATGCTTTCTCAATGTAATTAATACAGCCGTCTGCCATTTCTGTCATAGGCTTTTCTAAATCTATGTTTAGTTTTTTTATCGCATCGGTTTGCTCTTTGTATTTTGCTTCTGCTGCGGGCTTTTTCTTAAGGTCTTTTTCTACTACATGTGCAGCTACAGCATCTTTAAGTGCTTTTCTGTTTTCTATGGTTCTATCTTCATATACACCATATAAATTGTAGTAAATAATACCAGCATTAAAATGTGCAATGCCATCTACTGCATCTAATTCACAAGCTTTTTTGTACGCGTTTAAAGCTTTTAATTGGTAGCCTACTAGTGTAAGACTATCCATTTTTTCTTTATCTTCTTTAGGAAGGTTTACAAAAACGTCAGCATATTGAAGATATTTACTAGCGGTTAATGTACCTGCTGCGGCTTCCTTATCAAAAGCAGCAACTTTATCTGCCAAAGAGAAGTTTTTATTTACAAATTCAGCTTCGTAGTCATCCCATTCTTCTTTTGGGTAAGCTTTTTTGGCTAGTGGTAAATACTTATTGAATTCGGTTTTGTTATTCTTTTTAATGTATTGCAACAATACATATTTATATAGTTCTATAAAATTGGCGTCTGTTATGTTAGCCTCTATTAAGCGAGAGTAGTATTTTATTGCATCATCGGTTTTTTGTGCATTTTGCGATGCGTAACCTGCATATAAAATGGAAGTTGTATCAAATGGCGATTCGCTTTTTAACAATTTATTCGAAAATAATATATCGCTGTACTTCACAGAATACTTAAAATAGTTTGATGCAGAATCCCATATTTTAT
This sequence comes from Chitinophagales bacterium, assembly GCA_013297585.1. Lineage (GTDB taxonomy): Bacteria > Bacteroidota > Bacteroidia > Chitinophagales > Chitinophagaceae > Parasediminibacterium. Next base: position 4,944 of record JAAFHG010000206.1, on the reverse strand, counting down.
TGTTAAATGTTCTTACCCCATCTTTATAGGCGCTAGAGTACAATGCAATTGCAACATCCGATGCACCTTTATCTTTTAATATTTTTAATGAAGGGTCAAGCTCCACATATTTGGTAAAAGCTTCATCAGCAACTTTATATGCATCTGGATATTTTACTAGTAATTTGGCATCACTATTAAATCCACCGTATATTTTGGCTTT
>JAAFHG010000206.1:0-4721 GCA_013297585.1 Chitinophagales bacterium | reverse complement strand
CCAATTCTGTTTTTGCATCTTCAAAGCGATTAAGCAAAGCTGCGGTTTCCACTTTTTTAAATTCCTGCGCCTTTGCTATTTGAAACGTAAGGGCAAGCAACGAAAAGACAACGATTTTTTTCATGTACGTTATTTTTATTAATTATCAGGGGTTTCTTCTGCACTTTCTGAATTGGCCTCAGTAGTATCTGTATCTGTGGCAGTTGGTTCGTCAGAAGTTGCTTCAGCTGCATCTATTGGCAAGGCTTCACCATCTGTTATCACCAACGATTCGTCTATTACAGTTTCTTCTTCATCAGATTCAATACTCGATATAGCCGCAATAGAGTCTTTTGAGTCTACACGTATTATTTTAACACCTTGTGTTGCTCTACCAGATTCTTTTATGGCCGCTAACGATGTACGTAGTGTAATACCAGATTTACAAGTAACAATTAAATCTTCTGTATCACTTACATCCATTATACCTACCAAAGTACCTGTTTTATCAGTTACATTAATAGTTTTTACACCTTTACCGCCACGGTTAGTAACACGGTAATCTTCTACAGCAGTACGTTTACCATATCCATTTTCACTAATCACTAACACGTTTCTAGCAGTATCATTTGCATTTACACAAATCATACCAACTACTTCGTCTTTAGTATCATCAACCTCTATACCACCTACACCTATTGCACCACGGCCGGTAGGGCGTACTTTGGTTTCAGGAAAGCGAATGGCTCTACCACTTTTAATAGCCATCATTATTTCGCTATTACCATCGGTCATTTTGGCTTCTAGCAATTCATCACCTTCATTTATGGTAATTGCATTTACACCATTTGCACGTGGGCGACTAAAATCAGCTAGAGAGGTTTTCTTAATAATACCTTTTTTAGTACATAAAACGATGTAGTGAGAATCAACAAATTCTTTATCATCTCAGCGTTTTACATCAATAATTGCTCTTACTTTATCATCTTGTGGTATTTGTATTAAATTCTGAATAGCTCTACCCTTACCAGATTTTTCACCCTCAGTAATTTCGTATACTTTCATCCAAAAGCAACGTCCTTTTTCGGTAAAAAATAACATGGTATGGTGTGTAGATGCAACAAACAAGTGTTCTACATAATCTTCTTCACGAGTTTTACTACCTATGGCGCCACGGCCACCTCTTTTTTGCTGACGATAATCTGTAGCAGTAGTACGTTTAATATAACCTAAATGCGAAATAGTAATTACAACATCTTCATCTTTAATGAAATCTTCCATGCGCATTTCATTAGCTAGATATTGTATTTCAGTTTTACGAGCATCACCAAACTTGGCTTTAATTTCCAATAATTCAGTTTTAATTAATTCGTAACGCAATGCTTCGCTTGCCAATAAGGCTTTTAAACGTGTAATGGTTTGAATAAGACCATTGAATTCTTCAATAATCTTATCTCTTTCCATACCTGTTAAACGTTGCAAACGCAATTCTAGAATAGCTTTTGCTTGCAACTCGGATAGGCCTTGTTCTTGTCTGTAAAGCTCTTCAGTTACTTCGCCAAAAACTTCTTGGCTGATGTACCATTTTTCTTCTTTACTCTTGGCTATTAGGGCTTCTTTCGCGTCATCAGGTGTTCTGCTAGCACGAATTAATTTTATTACTTCATCTAAATGATCTAAGGCCTTTAAATACCCTTCTAAAATATGGGCACGTTCTTCGGCTTTGCGTAATTCAAATTTTGCTCTACGAATTACAACTTCCATTCTAAACTCGATAAACTCAACTATCAAGTCTCTTAAACTCATTATTTTAGGGCGCCCTTTACTAATAGCTACATTGTTAATACCATAGCTAGTTTGAAATTCAGTAAACTTATAAAGTTGATTGATAATTACTTGTGCAACAGCATCACGTTTTAAATCAATTACAATACGGTTACCTTCACGTTGGTTACTTTCGTTATTAACGTGCGCAATGCCTTCAATTGTTTTATCATTTACAAGCTGACCAATTTTATTGGTTAAAGCATCTAAACCAACTTGGTAAGGTACTTCTGTAATAATAATTTGTTCTCTACCGCTTGCCTTAGTATCTACATGGCATTTACCACGTAAAACAACTCTACCACGACCAGTTAATAACGCATCTTTTACGCCTTCCATACCGTAAATAATACCAGCGGTAGGAAAATCGGGCGCTTTTACATAGTTAATTAATTCTTCGCCAGTAATTTCTTGATTTTCAATATACGCAACACAACCATCCACTACTTCACTTAGGTTGTGCGGCATCATATTGGTAGCCATACCTACGGCAATACCACTAGAACCATTCACTAATAATTGAGGAATTTTTGTAGGCAAAACGGTAGGCTCTTCTAAGCTATCATCAAAGTTTAATTGAAAGTCTACAGTTTCTTTTTCCAAGTCTTCCAGCATAGCTTCTGCAAACTTCTCTAAACGTACCTCGGTATAACGCATTGCTGCCGGGGGATCACCATCTTGATTACCAAAGTTACCTTGGCTGTCTACCATTTTGTAGCGCATCGTCCAATCTTGTGCCATACGCACCAATGTATCATAAATGGAAGCATCACCGTGAGGGTGAAATTTACCCATTACCTCACCCACAATACGAGCAGATTTTTTATAGGCTTTATTGCTTGCGTTACCCAGTTCATTCATGCCAAATAACACACGACGGTGAACGGGTTTAAAACCATCTCTAACATCTGGTAATGCTCTACCTACAATTACCGACATTGAATAGTCGATATAGGCAGTCTTCATTTGTTCTTCAATATTCACCGAAATAATGCGGTCGTTATCGGTAGTCTGTTCGGGCAATTGTGGCGTATTCTCTTCCATTGCAGATTATAACTTAATTTCTTTGCTATGAGTATATTTACCTTTTGAAACAAGGTTTGCGAAGATAGCTTTTTAGCTGTTTAAATAGTTAATAAGCCGTGTGTTTTTTACACGGGTTTATCCACAGTTTGCAAGCATTTGCAGCGTTAAAATATTTAAACTGTAAGAGTAGGTTTAATTACTTAAACAGGGAAGTAAGTGATTATATTCAAGTAAAATTGACAATGCAATAAAAATAGCAATATAAGGCTATAAACTATCCAATGTAGTAATTACACCAGCGGTTTTAAGAATAATCTGAAATTCAAGTTTTAAAGAAATATGATTGATGTAATACAAGTCGTACTCAAGCTTTTGTAAGGTTTCTTCTGGTGTTGCGGTAGGGTAGTTTACCTGAGCCCAACCTGTAATACCTGGTTTTACTATGTGACGATATTTGTAAAAAACATTTTCGGCTTCAAACCTATCAACAATGTCTTTTTTTTCTGGTCTTGGTCCTATAAGGCTCATTTCGCCCTTAATTACATTTAAAAATTGTGGAAACTCATCAATTTTAGTTTTACGAAATATTTTGCCAATTTTTGTAATACGGGCGTCGCCCTTTATTGTAGGTGCATTATAACCCACAGGGTTATGCACCATAGTGCGTATTTTGTAAATGGTAAATACTTTTCCATCGTAACCAACCCTTTGTTGCTTAAACAATACTGGCCCCTTAGACGATAACCAAGTAGCAATGAAAGCCATTAGCATAATTGGTATTACAATTGGCAAAGCCAACGCAGAGACAGTAACATCTATGGTGCGCTTAATAGCAAGAATTGTGTGGCTAGGTTTTACAACCAAATCATCAGGATTATTTTCAGAATAATCATTCATGTACATCATTGGGCTACAATGGGTTACCTTCTCATAAAAGGAAACAATATTTACGATTTTGCCGTTGTTTACATCGTGAAAACGAATTAAATCTAGAAAATGTGTGATAGCATCGTCACTAATCCACTTGTCAATTACTATAAAGGTGTAGCTGTTTTTTTTTAAATATTTAATCAGTTTGTTATCCATTGGTCCTGACCAAATGTTGTAAGTAAACTTGTTATTAAAAATATTTTTTTTAATAAGCTCTTTGGCTACTATATTAGGATTTACTAAAAGACAAGATAGTTTTTTTTGAGTATGTTTTTTAATACGTGGGTTTAGGTTGCCTTTGAAGTTAGCAACAAGTGCAGCAGATCGTTTGGGTATATTTTGAAGCGTATTTTGCATTTTATGATGGCAAATGTAAAAGAATAACTGATTTAAAAAGTATATCACCTAAACTTAACACACAATAATTAAGTATAACTTTAATTAGTAGATGTGTTTAATGTTTATTAGATTGCTTTAGTGTTTAATTCAAACTTTTTGTATCTACTCTGCTTGGTGTGTCCTTTCCTGCAACAATACCTCTAGCACTAACTGCAATAGCTTTAATAATTTCAGCCATGTTGTTCATATCAAGTGTACCAATTTCGTCACTTACTTTGTGATAGTTAGGTTCGCTATCCATTTTAGATGTTGAAATAGTATGGGCAGGCACGCCTAATCTTGCGAGTGTTGCATTATCTGAACGGTAAAACAAGTTTTCTTTAATGTAAGGATCTGGGTAAAATGTAAATGCAGAACCTTGCAAATTAGACTGCAAAATTTTTCCCATATCTGTTTTCTCGTAACCTGTAATGTATGCAGCATTTGCGCCCCATTTACTTTCTGTACCAATCATTTCAATATTAAGCATGGCCATTACTTGCTCAGGGTTAAACTGCTTTGAAAAATAGGCTGCACCAAAGCCACCAACTTCTTCCGCAGTAAATGCAGCAAAAATTAAAGTA
>JAAFHG010000528.1 GCA_013297585.1 Chitinophagales bacterium | reverse complement strand
TAATACCAGTATTAACACTACGGCATTGGCTAAGGGTAATTACTTATTGCTTGTAAAAGGCGAGGTATTGCAACAGCAACAATTTATGAAACAATAACCAATATTTAAGCAAAGGCAGCGTATTAATGGTGTTATAAACCAAGAGTTTGACTAATTAGTGTGCTGCTTTTGCTTTTATTTTTTAAAAATGAAAAACAATGAAAATTATGTTTACAAAGTTTAAACCTACCTTACTTTTAGTGGTGGCTATATACCTAAGTAGTACAATCACAAATGCACAAAGTATCACACTAATTAATAACCCGTCCGCGTCAGATTTGGGAATTTCAAACAGCCAAGTAGTATTTAATGGCAACCTTTATACATACTATCAAAAAGGTACGCCTGTAAAATACCAATATGCAAAATATGATGGTACTGGTACTTCTATTAGTTTAATTGCCAATCCAGATGGTGGCACTGGCTTTGATAATGGTGATGGGAAAATATATGGAAATAACATTTATGATGTATATACTAATATTTTGGGCAAAAAGCAATTGTCTAAATTTAATGGTACTAATGCAATAAGCCTTATTGCCAACCCTGTAGATATGGATGAGTTGCTAGGTATAGGGTTTGAATTTGCTGGTAAAGCATATACAGATATATTTGGCAAAAACAGGTTAGCCACTTTTGATGGTACAACCATTACTGTAATTAACAATTTGTCTAGTAGCGATTTGGGTGTAAATGGCGCTTTAGCTATAGTTAATAATAATTTGTATTTTAGTTACGGAAATGCTGCTAACAAATCCTCACTTGCAAAACTTGATGGTACAACCATTACTTTATTCAACAATCCCTCCACTGCTGATATAGGGATAATTAGTAACCCAGTTGCCTTTGGTAGTAATATCTATTTTACTTATAAAAATGACGTATCCAAATATCAGTTGGCTAAATTTGATGGTAGCACTGTTAGCTTAATTGCTAATCCATCTCCATTTGATTTAGGATTATCGACTAATGATGACCCTATAGTATATGGTGGCAATCTTTATTTTGGATATAAAAATGAGAGTGGGAAAAGTTATTTGGCAAAATATAATGGGGTTTCTATGAGTTTTATAAGCAATGTATCGGCCTCTGATGTAGGCTGGAAAGGCTACCCAATAATATACGGCAGTAATTTATATTTTACTTATAATAATGCTTCGGCAACTACTCAATTGGCGAAATTTAATGGTAGCAGTATTAGTTTAATCAATAACCCTACGCCTAACTATGGTATAGGCCAGCCATTTCTTTACAATAATAACTTGTATTTTGTTTACGTCAATAATGTGTTTGTCGGGCAATTAGCAAAGTTTGATGGCAGCAGTATTTCTTTAATTACCAACCCAGAAATTGGAAGTATAAATTATCTCAATCCAGTAGTGTTTAATAATAATTTGTATTTCAGATATTATAATAGTAACAATAAATATCAACTAGCAAAGTTTACAGATGCGGCATTACCACTTACCTTACTTTCTTTTACGGCTGTCCAGCAAGCTAGTGGTGTAACTACTAATTGGCAAACTGCTAATGAAATAAATGTTAGTCACTTTACTTTACAGCGTAGTTCTGACGGTAGCCTATTTACTAGTATTGTAAATGTGTCTTCAACTGGTGGTGGCAATTATGCTTTTACAGATCAGCTATCAACCATCAATACCCAACCACCAATTATTTTTTATCGCTTGCAAATGGTAGATAAAGATGGTAGCTATACTTATAGTAAAACAGTGGCAGTAAATCTAACGGTTGTAAATGCAGGTGTTGCTGTTTATCCTAATCCTGCTAGTAATATAGTTGCAGTTAGTGGTGCTAATATTAAAGTTGTTCAATTGCTGGATATGAATGGTAAACTTTTAAAAACAGTAAAAAATGAAATCATGCTTTCAGCAAGCATACAATTACCAATATCTAATCTTAATAAAGGTACTTACCAGTTGGCTGTTACTAAAATTGATGGCAGTATCAATGTAGTTAAATTTGTAAAGTATTAAACAGCGGTTAAACGTATTAAAACGTCTTGCACCTACTACATCAAAGTAAGTGTAAGACGTTTTTTAGCTACTCGAAAGGAGGTTTCACTTACATGGCTTTATTGCTAAATAAATTTCAGCTTATGTATTGCCATTATTAATAGTGCATATCAATAGTTTTAAACTATCATTATATCAATTAAATAGATAGAAGTTTTGGTAGTTTCGGTAGTAAATTTGTTTACTAAAGTTTTAAAATAAAAAATAATTGCCGTTATGGATACAACTACACATTTCCCCGAATCGACCGATGTAAACAATAATGCTGGTAGTAGCGAAGCAAAATGCCCTTTTATGCATGGTGCTGCACCTAAGCAAACTGCTGGTACAGGCACTAGCAACCGTGATTGGTGGCCTAATCAACTAAAGCTAAACATACTGCGTCAGCATTCGGCTTTGTCTAATCCTATGCACCCTTCTTTTAACTATGTAGTCGAGTTTAAAACGCTTGACCTTGCTGCTGTTAAAAAAGATTTGTTTGACTTAATGACCAATTCACAAGATTGGTGGCCTGCCGATTATGGTCACTACGGGCCTTTCTTTATCCGCATGGCTTGGCACAGTGCAGGTACTTATCGCATTCAAGATGGTCGCGGTGGTGCAGGTATGGGCTTGCAACGTTTTGCGCCACTTAATAGCTGGCCAGATAATACCAACCT
>JAAFHG010000586.1 GCA_013297585.1 Chitinophagales bacterium | reverse complement strand
CTACTAGATAAAATGCTAATCCGATAAATCCTAAAAATCTTTCAAAATCTAGGTTCAGACAATTACTAGTACAACATACGCACTTTAATAGTTTCTTTCACATTACGTAACAATTCTGCGGCTTGTTTTGACAGCTTCTTATCTACATCTAACACTACATAACCAATCTCATCGTTGGTTTTTAAATATTGACCTACAATATTGATATGGTGCTTGCTCAATTCTGTATTAATGGCACTTAACACACCTGGCACATTATTGTGAATGTGTAAAATACGATGTGCACCTTCAACCGGTGGCAAGCCAATAGCAGGTAAGGTTACAGACCCATTGGTAATGCCTTTTTCAAGATATTGAAACAATTTATTGCTCACATCGTCACCAATATTTTCTTGCGCTTCCTCGGTGCTACCACCAATGTGCGGTGTTAAAATAACATTGCTTAAACCTTGCAAAGGCGTGGTAAATGTATCGCCATTTTTTTCAGGCTCCCAAGGGAAAACATCAATAGCCGCACCGCTTAACTGACCATCTTTTAAGCATTTTGCCAACGCATCTAAATCTACCACTTCGCCACGGGCATAATTAAGTAAAATAGAACCTTGCTTAAAGTATTTGAGGTTGGTTTTATTGATTAAATTTTTGGTTTGTGCCGTTTCTGGCACGTGTAAAGAAATAATATCAGACGTGCTTACTAAGTCTTTTAAGGTTTTACAAGCTACCGCATTACCAAGTGGCAATTTGGTTTCTGTATCGTAAAAACGCACTTTCATACCAAGGCTTTCGGCCATAATACTTAGCTGAGAACCAATGCTACCGTAGCCAATAATACCTAAAGTTTTACCACGCATTTCAAAACTGCCTTTGGCTTCTTTGTTCCAAATGCCGTTGTGTGCAGCCGCATTTTTGTCTGGTATTCTGCGAATAAGAAGAATGCTTAAACCAATAACCAATTCGGCGACGCTACGTGTGTTGCTATATGGTGCATTAAATACGGTGATCCCTTGTTTGGTGGCTTCTTTAAGGTTCACCTGATTGGTACCAATACAAAAGCAACCGATGGCTTGTAATTTAGGTGCACTATCTAAAACCTTTTTTGTGATTTGTGTTTTGGAACGAATACCTAGTAAGTGCACATCTTTTACTGCTTTTATCAACTCGTCTTCACTTAATGCGCCACCAAGTTTGGTTACATTGGTATAGCCATTTTCTTTAAACTTTTGAACCGCTTTATCGCTAATGTTTTCTAAGAATAATATCTTAATCTTTTCTTTTGGATAGCTGGTCAATTCTTGCTTACTCATGGCGCAAAAATAAATAAATTAGAAATCATTTAGCCAATTTGAAAATAATTACAAATTCTTAAAGAAATAAGCGCTGTTTTTTAAATATTCCACAATTATCGCCGCAATTTTTAAATTAACTGTTGTAAAAGCGCTATCAGCAAATCACTTATCAAAATTCTAAATTCCAAACTTCAAATTCCAAATGCGCAAATAGCAACCCCTATATTTGCCGCAAGTGAAAAAATAGTGTCTGATGCAGAAATTTAAGATAATTCCGGTTCTCTCTTTTTTAGTTTTAGCTTGTAGCAACACCCCTACTAATCATACAACAAAAACCATTTCAAAAGCAATCAGCTTTGCACCAATTACACCAAAAGAAAAAGAATATTACGCTTCGCTAATAGCACCTTTATACCAATCGATGCTATTACAAAAAGGATTTAATGGTGCTATAATAGCTGCAAAAAATGGCGAAATTGTATTTGAAGATTATCATGGCTTGTACGACTATAAAACAAAAGATAGTATTACTGCTTTAACGCCCTTTCACATAGCTTCTACTTCTAAAACCTTTACGGCAATGGTAGTATTGCACCTAATGGAACAAGGAAAATTGAACATTGAAGATAATGTGCAGCAATATTTACCAACATTTCCTTATGCTAATATTACCATTAAAAACTTATTAACCCACAGAAGTGCGCTTGCCAATTATGTGCATTTTATGGATGGCGGTAGCACAGTAGAAACAATTAGAAAAAAGAACAAAAAAGGTAAAATTTACACTGTAAGACGTGTAGTTTCTAACAAAAAAACGGCTTTTAAAGGTATTGCTAGCAACAACGATGTGTTGCAATACATGATAGATTATAAAGTTAAGCTAGAAGGTACACCAGATCGTTTTTTCCGTTACTGTAATACCAACTACGCTTTACTAGCATTAATTGTAGAAAAAGTAACTGCCCAAGATTTTCCACGCTATATGATGGATAGCGTGTTTGTACCGCTAGGAATGAAAAGTAGTTTTGTATTTAGTAAAAAAGATACTGCCAATTATCATCCATCGTACCAACCAAACTGGGCACCTTTTAGATTTGACAAGCTAGATTGCGTGTATGGAGATAAAAATATATACAGCACCGT
>JAAFHG010000057.1 GCA_013297585.1 Chitinophagales bacterium | reverse complement strand
AACTGACTAGTTGTAAGACCCGTACTTCCACCATATTCTTTACTAGATCTACCAGCAGGTGCTCCATCGCCCACTACTGTATTTTCGTAAGAACCGTCATACTGGCTTTGAAAATCAACAGAAACGTTATTAGTAAACTTAAAATTCTTGGTAATTATTAAGTCAACATAGTTTCTTGCACTTGCAACAGTTCTATTAAAAAACTGCTCATTTAAGGTTGTCTCGGCTAATGTATGTCTTCCAGAAAAACCACCTGTTGGTCTATTAGCTAAACCTAAACCAGCTCCTCCTAAATTACCTAAATCCCAAAATTTATTACCCGATGCATCTAACAAAAAGTTACCCGTTGTAGGATTGTGCGCGTACACAGGATAGATTGGTCCAATATTTCTAGAAAAGAAAAAAGGATTAACAAAACTAGTGCTGCCGCCATCGCTGGCAGTATTCGATTGAGAGAAGTTACCCGAAATATTTAAACCAGCTTTTATCCAGCTTTTGGGTTGAACATTTACATTAATTCTAGCAGTATATCTTTTTAAATCACTTCTAACAGTGTAGCCTTTATCGTTTAAAAAACCTAGAGAAACGAAATAATCGCTTTTTTCGGCACCACCATTAAAATTAATTGAATAATCTTGTCTTATACCTGTTCTCATTAATTCCTTAGTCCAATCTAAATCATCAGGATACAATAATTGCGCATTTGGGTTTAAACCACCACTCGTGCTTACAATTGCATTATTAGCAACGTTAAATGGATTATACCCTAATAAGGAAAAAATACTTGTTCTATTAGTTAAGCCAGATGCCACCCTACTTGCAGAATCTGCCGATATACCTGTACCAGAAACTGGATAAATTAATGAATTCTTGTACATATCCCATTGAACAGGATAAAATTGAAAAGGGTCTAATCTTTCATATTCTTGCAAGCCACGTGTTGAAAAGCCAGTTTGTCCTCTAACCGAAATATTGTTTCTACCTTTTTTACCCCTCTTAGTAGTTATAATTACTACTCCATTTGCAGCTCTTGAACCATATAGAGCAGTTGCAGAAGCATCTTTAAGAATAGTTGTTGACTCTACATCGTCTGGATTGATATTTGAACTTCCACCTGTATAGGGTACACCATCTACAACAAATAATGGTTCAGAAGTAGCATTTATTGATCCAAAACCACGAATACGGATTGAGTTACCCGAACCCGGTTGACCATTTGCAGAACCAACCACAACGCCAGGAATAGCACCTTCAATTGAATTAGTAATGTTAGAAATTGCTCTTGTTTTTAAATTTTCAGCAGAAATAGTACCAACAGATCCAGTTAGTGTTTCCTTTTTCTGTGTGCCATAAGCTACCACTACAACCTCATCCAAACTTGCTGTACTAGATTGTAACATTACTGAAACACTAGTACCTTTAATGAGTACTTCTTGGCTCGTAAAATTAACAGATGAAATAACCAATACTTTTGCGCTTGAAGAAACAGAAATACTAAAGCTTCCATCTTGTTTACTGGTAGTACCAATAGTGGTTCCTTTCACTAATACACTAACATTTGCAACTGGCACACCTTTTTCATCAAGCACCTTTCCAGTAACAGTTTTGTTCTGTGCCAACAGCTGCGAGGCTACTAACAGAAGGCACAAAAGCATTGTGCTAATTTTTCTCATAAATTTTTAATTTGGGGGGTTAATAACAAAAACTACATTAACAAAGAGCTAACATAATAGCAAAAGACAAATACTTCTCAATAAATGTTGCAAACGGCTATTTTATTCTTTTTTCGGCAATAATTAATTAAAAAACAAACAGTCACACATAGATATCTAATAAATCTACTTAAGCATTTGAATAAATAAAATACAAATACATGATTTAAATATTTTAATAGCTCACCCAATTTTTAATGCCCTAATAAAAATTTAATTGCCCAAGAAAAATATCAACTTGCTTATAAAAGAGAACATCTTACACAAACCTTTAGTTGCAATCACAAAAAAAGCTACCTCAAATTTTTGAGATAGCTCTAGGAACAAACTAATATCATTTTAACCAAGCGTTGAGGTAAGGGTATTAATATCAAGCATACTTTTCCCCATTTTTCTTACTGCCATTGCAATGCTTGCTGTATCGTATTCACACTCTTTATATAACTCTTTAAGTGTGCCATGCTCTACTAATCTATCTGGTATACCTAATATTTTTACAGATGCACCGTAATTATGCTGTGCCATAAACTCTAGAACTGCTGAACCAAAGCCACCTACTACTGTACCATCTTCTACCGTAATTATTTTACTGTATTTAGAAAATACTTCGTGCAGCATCGCTTCATCAATAGGCTTTACAAACCGCATATCGTAATGTGCAGGATTTAAACCTTCTGTTCTTAATTCTCTTATGGCCGCTTGCACAAAATTGCCCGGATGACCAATTGATAAAATGGCAACATCTTCACCATCTTTCAGTTTCCTACCCTTACCTATTTCTATGGCGTCGAACTTGGTTTTCCATTCTGGCATTACACCTTCACCTCTTGGGTAGCGAATCACGAATGGATATTTTGTACTTTCTAGCTGGGATGTGTACATTAAATTACGTAATTCCTGCTCATTCATTGGCGCAGCAATAATCATATTTGGTATACATCTAAAGTAGGCTATATCATAGCAACCATGGTGTGTTGGACCATCTTCACCTACCAAACCAGCTCTATCTAAACACAATACAACTGGCAGTTTTTGTATAGCAACGTCATGTACCACTTGGTCAAAACTGCGCTGCATGAATGATGAATATATATTGCAAAAAACTTTCATGCCTTGCGTAGCTAAACCAGCACTTAGTGTTACTGCATGTTGCTCGCAAATGCCGACATCAAAAGCACGGTGGGGCATTTTTTCCATCATAAACTTTAACGATGAACCGCTAGGCATGGCAGGCGTGACGCCCATTACTTTATCGTTCATTTCTGCCAGCTCAATCATAGTATAACCAAACACATCTTGGTACTTTGGTGGCTGTGGCACGTTGTATGTTTTCTTTACTATTTCGCCAGTAATTTTATCAAATAAGCCTGGTGCGTGCCACTTGGTTTGATCTTGTTCTGCCAATGCGTACCCCTTACCTTTTACGGTAACAATATGCAAAATTTTGGGACCAGAAATTTCGCGTAAATCTCTTAAAGTATCTACCAAATTGGTAATATTGTGCCCATCAATTGGGCCAAAATAGCGCAGTTTTAATGCTTCAAATAAATTGCTACTACTGCTTACCATACCTTTTACACCTTCGGTAAGCTTGTGTGCCATTGCGCGGCTAAAACCTTTGCCCACAGGCAGTTTGCCCATTATTTTCCAAACGTCAGATTTTAGTTTATTGTACGTAGGGCTTGTAGTAATATCAGTTAAATATTCTTTTAATGCTCCAACATTTGGATCAATGCTCATGCAATTATCATTTAAAATAATTAGCACATCGCTATCAGCCACACCAGCGTGGTTCATGGCCTCAAAAGCCATACCTGCTGTCATGCTACCATCACCAATTATTGCTACGCTTTTTCTATTTTCACCTTTATATTTTGCTGCCATAGCCATACCTAAAGCTGCCGAAATTGAAGTAGAAGAATGACCAACACCAAAGGTATCGTATTCACTTTCAGAGCGCTTAGGAAAACCACTTAATCCGCCATATTTTCTGTTGGTAGGAAATTCATCTCTTCTACCAGTTAAAATTTTATGCCCATAGGCTTGATGACCAACATCCCACACCAATTGGTCGTATGGTGTATTGTACACATAATGTAATGCCACCGATAGCTCTACCACACCAAGACTAGCTGCGAAATGCCCACCATGTATGCTTACCACATCAACTATATATTGGCGCAGCTCATCACACACTTGGTGCAACTGTTCTCTGCTTACAGTTTTTAGGTCATCTGGTGAGTTGATTTGTTTTAATAAAGCCCCGGGTACAATTTCCATGAAAGTACAATTTTTGTAAAAATAGTGTTTTAATGATGTTTGTGACAAAGAAACAATGTAGACAAACTACGCAAAGAATTGTTGTATTATTAATGAAACAGCTAAGGTATAAAAATAGTTGTTTCTTATAAGTTTTATTAAATACATTTAAAGACACTTAAACAACCATTTGCACAAAAAAGCAGTTGCGCTTATTCGTATTATTTGTTTATTTGCGGGTTATAAACTTGTACCAAACACAAGCCCTAATTGCCTTTAATAACTTTTAACCCTTGCATAGTAAAGGGCTATATTACTTTTGCTTACGATGAAAAATAAATCAGGATTGTATTGGCGTTGTCAAATAGGAGGCTGGCTTTTTTACGGCTTAGTATCGCTATTCTTTACTTTAAGCCAATTAAACTCAAATCCTCAATTTGCCAAAAATTTTGATCCTACTAGGTTTTATTCACGGTTATTTATATCGCTATTTACTGGCCTAATTATTACACATTTACTACGTCTAGCAATTATTCAACTAAAATTGCGTCCACCAGAAATTAAACAAAAGTGGTGGCTCATACTTGGATCGGCAGTAATAGCAGCTTATTTTTATGGCTTATTTAATAGCGCATTAGTAGAAGTTTTTCGCTTATACGATGCCAAACGAAAATTCAGTTTATTACAACGCTCATACTATAATTTATTTAGCGACTCGCCAATTATTTTCGCTTGGACGAGTTTTTACTATCTGTGGCACTATATTCAAATAAATACTAACTCTGAAATTGATAAAATAAAACTTGAAACAACAGTAAAAGACTTAGAATTACGTACCATAAAATCTCACATTAACCCACATTTTATTTTTAATGCTTTAAATAGTATTAGGGCTTTGGTAGATGAAAACCCCGAAAGGGCTAGAACGGCAATTACAGAATTGAGTAACATTTTGCGCAGCAGTATGCAAGTAGAAAAAATTGAAATCGCACCATTAGAGCGAGAACTAAATATTGTAAAAGATTATTTAGCACTCGAATACATACGTTTTGAAGATAGACTTCGTGTAGAATACAGCATAAATAATGACACATTAAATTTTCCCGTACCGCCTATGATGCTACAAACATTGGTAGAAAACGCCATTAAACATGGTATAGGTAAACAAAAGAATGGCGGGTTGGTAAAAATTTCGTCTACTATACACGATAGTAAACATTTACTAATTGTAGAAAATACTGGTGAACTTAATAGCGACTACAATGTAGAGGGTTTTGGCATAGCTAGTACACAAGAAAGATTAAAGCTACTTTATGGCAAACACGCCACCTTTGAGCTTAAAGATGTAGGCAACTATTTAGTACAAGCACGAGTTTGTATACCTATTTAATAATTTTATAATAAAAAATATAAACCTTATGCCAATAAGTGCAGTGATAATAGATGATGAAAGACTAGCTAGAAACGAGCTGAAAAAACTATTACAAGAGCATAGCGATATTGAAGTAATAGATGAAGCTACCAATGTAGATGAAGGACTAGAGAAAATAGAACAACATAATCCCGAATTGATTTTTCTTGACATTCAAATGCCAGGTAAAACTGGTTTTGACTTACTATCAGAACTTGATAAAGCCCCAAAAGTAATATTTACAACCGCCTACGATGAATATGCAATAAAAGCATTTGAAGTAAATGCATTGGATTATTTACTAAAACCAATAGAGCCAAAACGCTTGAGTGATGCCATTAATAAGTTTCATGATGAACTAAATAAAGAAAAAGCCGAAGGCCAAGCAAACTACAACAGAGGACCATTAAGCGAACAAGACCAAGTATTTGTGAAAGACGGCGAAAGATGTTGGTTTGTAAAATTGGGAGACATTCGCCTATTTGAAAGCGTGGGTAACTATGCAAAAGTATTTTTTGGCACAAACAAGCCTCTAATTTTAAAATCACTCAATGCCCTTGAAGAAAGGCTAGATGAGCGTATGTTTTTTAGGGCTAATAGAAAACATATTATCAATCTGAGATGGGTTGAAAAAATTGAACCTTACTTTAATGGTGGGTTATTGGTAGACCTAAAAGGTGGTGAAAAAATAGAAGTAAGCCGTAGGCAAACAGTAAAGTTTAAAGAAATGATGAGCTTATAACCTTCTCAATAAGTTCATTGAAGCCGTTGCAATGCTGTAACGGCTTTTTTATTTCAGCCAATCAAGTATTATTTTTTTTAATACAAATATGACTTTAAAATAAATTAAAATATAGGAACCATTTTAGACTAACCTTCTACAATAAAACAAATAAACTTAAAAAAAATATATAGAATTTCTACCCTTTTTGCATAATTTTTATATTTTCACCAACTAATTTCACGTTTCATTAACCAAAACTAAAACTTTATGTCAAAAGTCACGTTTAAATCGGTAGCCCCTTTTTTAATTCTGCTGGCCGTAGCTATTGTAGCACTTTTCATTAAGCCAGAAGCTTCATTTGATCCTGCATCAGTTTTGGGCCCCGATGGGAAAACCCCGAAATATGTATACAACAGTGGCGACATCTCTTGGATGCTTGTTTCTTGTGCATTTGTACTTTTAATGACACCAGCTTTAGCCTTCTTTTATGGAGGCATGGTAGGTCGTAAAAATGTATTATCTACTATGATTAAAAGTACAGTGGCAGCAGGTGTTGTTTCTGTACTATGGATCGTTGTACTATTTAGCCTTTGTTTTGGAGAATCTTTAGGCGGCTTTATTGGAGATCCTAGAACTTTTCTTTTTTTTAAAGGCGTAATGAGTGGTGAACCTTGGAGTCTTGCAACAAGTATTCCTTTGTCTTTATTTTCTTTCTTTCAATTAATGTTTGCTATCATCACACCAGGTTTAGTGGTTGGTGCAGTTGCAGAGCGTATTCGCTTTACAGCTTACATTTTGTTTATTGTATTATTTGGCATTTTGGTATATGCACCATTAGCGCACATGGCATGGCATCCAAATGGTTTAATGTTTGGTTGGGGCGTTTTAGATTTTGCAGGTGGTACAGTGGTACATATTTCTGCTGGTATGGCTGCATTGGCTGGCGCTATCGTATTAAAACCACGTATAAGAACAGTATCCGCACCTGCAGGAATTCCTTATGTATTAATTGGTACTGGTTTGCTATGGTTTGGCTGGTTTGGCTTTAATGCTGGCAGTGCTGTAGGTGCTAGTTCACTTGCTGTATATGCTTTTGCAACTACTAATACTGCTGCTGCTGCTGCTGGCTTGGCATGGATGTTTTTTGATGTATTAAGAGGTAAAAAACCATCAGTTCTTGGCTTTTGTATTGGTGCTGTAGTTGGCTTAGTAGCTATTACACCTGCTGCAGGTTTTGTAGGCGTGCCACAAGCTATATTTATTGGTTTTGTTGCAGCTATTGTATCAAACTTTGTTGCTGAATTCTTAAAACACAAAACAAAATTAGATGATCCATTAGATGTATTTGCGTGTCATGGCCTTGGTGGTATTACAGGTATGTTATTAACTGGTGTTTTAGGTAGCAAAACTGTTAATAGTCTTGTTTTAGATAATCAGTTTTTAATTCAATTAAAAGGTATGGCTCTAGCTGTAAGTTATAGCTTTATTGTATCGTTTCTTATCTTCAAATTTATTAACTTTATAATGCCGCTAAGGGTTACAGAAGCCGAAGAGGAAGAAGGTTTAGATGCTAGCCAACATGATGAAAATTATGGTAAAGCACACTAAAAAAACTTACTCCCATTGTCTTGCTTTTACAGCAGTTACTGGTAATACAAATAAAAAAAGAATCTAACATTAGATTCTTTTTTTATTTGTATTACTTATCCCCATTTATACAGCGGTATTAGAAATAACACAAATGATTTTATTTTACAGCTATACATTAATTAGGTACAATAAAAAATATTAGTTTCTATTTTACTTTAGTACCAAGCTATAGTATTTGCGCTTTATGATTGTGGTTACTTTTAATCCAAATTAATAAGCCTCCAATCCATATACTAGAAATAAATAGAATTTTTACTACTTCAATTAAAGTACTTGAGTACTGAGTTTGATTAGCCATTTCTGCTACTAGAACATTGGCTATTGACAAAAAAACTGTTACCATATCATTTGCTTTTACAGCACAAGATTAAATTGATTTTTTGTTTAAAAATCATCCTCTACAATACGCTAATAAATACACAAATAAATACATGAAATAATTTTTACCAAATGACCCTAAGAATTTAGTGGTGTAATAACTTTTTTTAGTTTTTTTTTAAGGGTAAATAGTTGAAAGAAAATAATGGACACAAAAAAGGCTCATTTTTTAAACCGACCTTAAAATAAAAAAGTTATCCACATTTGCAATAATTACTGAGCAATTATAAACCCCGTATCATTATCCGCTACTTCTAACGGCAACATTTCTTTAGCTATAGCCTTATCTACTCCTTCAGCATTAGCTTTACTTTTATAACTGTAGAGGTACATAAAGCCTAAAATACCTGAAATAACTGACGCCGCAATAACTGCTACTTTACCAATTATTTGCAATGCATCAGTATTATAAGCTAAAGACGTTGTAAAAATACTCATAGTAAAGCCAATACCGCCAAGCATTCCTATACCAAGCAACTGCGCCCAAGTAGAATTAGAAGGTGCAGCCGCTATCTTTAGTTTTACAGCAAAATAAGAAAAAGAAAAAATTCCTAAAGGCTTACCAATAACCAACCCTACTATAATACCAAAGCTAATGGTAGACTGAAAAACGTATCCCATACTAGATGGTAGCACAATAGCAGTATTTGCCAATGCAAACAATGGCATGATTATAAAATTAACAGGATGGAACAGTTTGTGCTCAACTTTGGCTAGCTGATTTAGTGGCATACAAAAGCTCATAATTACACCTGCCAATGTAGCATGTACACCAGAATTGAACATGCAATACCATAATAAGGCACCTGGTATAAAATAGAAAAACAAATTATTTATTTGTAACTTGTTAATACAAATAACTAACACCACTAGCGCTAAAGCTACGCTTAGGTATATGAAATTAATGTTGCTTGAATAGAATACAGCAATAGTTAATACTGCACCTAAATCATCAATAATGGCTAATGCAGCTAAAAATATTTTTAACTGAACTGGTACTTTTTTACCTAAAAGCGACAACACTCCTAAAGAAAAAGCAATGTCAGTAGCCATAGGAATGCCCCACCCTTTATGAAATGGGGTATTGCCGTTAAATATTACAAAAAATATTGCCGGGCATACCATACCGCCAAAAGCCGCCAATACTGGTAATAGCGATTTTTTTATGGATGCTAACTCGCCGATTGTTAACTCACGTTTAATTTCCATACCAACCAAAAAGAAGAAAAAAGTCATTAATACATCATTAATAACTAACAAGTTTGTTTCTGGCAAATGCAAAAAAGTAATGCCAAAATGCACTTCCTTTAACCAAAAGGCAGTGTAACTGGCACTAGTTACATTAATATTTGATAAAAGCAATGACAGTGCAGTACAAGCAATTAGTAAAATGCCTATAGCTCGGCTGTCTGCAAAAAAGTCTCTTAAAGGTGTGAAAAGCTTTTCATGAAACTTCACTGGCTTTTTTATTGTATCCATAATATCCAATAAATAAAATTAGCCGCCCACAAAATTTAGGGCGGCTAATTATGTTTAAAATAATTACTGTAAAATACCCTTAATCTACATATCCATGAACACCGGTTTCAGGAATATCCAAACCGGCTAACTCCTCTTCGGGTGTACTACGTAGTGGAACTATTTTGTTTAATAGTTTAAAAAAGTAATACATAACAGGAAATACAAAGATAATACAAGATAATGTGCCAATAATTTGTGCGATAAACTGTTTGCTATCGCCATAGAATAAACCAGTTACATTGCCAGCTATAGTATTCCAGCCGTCACCATAAGTACCATCGGCAAATAACCCAAGTGCTAAAACACCCCAAGCACCATTAACACCATGTACCGCAAATGCGCCTACAGGATCATCAATTTTTAATTTTTGATCAACAAAATTATAAGCTACAATTACCAATATACCAGCAATTAACCCAATAATTACAGCTGATAACGAGGTAACAAAAGCACAAGGCGCTGTAATGGCTACTAAACCAGCTAATAAACCATTAACTACATAACCTGGATCTATTTTACCACCATTTTTAAGCATTGAATAAGCTGTTGCAGATAAAGCTGCTGCACCACCGGCTAGTAAGGTATTTACTGCTACAACTGCTAAACGGAAATCGTTTCCAGATAAAGTAGAGCCTGCATTGAAACCAAACCAACCGAAAGCAAGGATAAAAGTACCAATAATTGCCATTGGAATATTATGGCCAGGAATAGTATTTACTGTGCCATCTTTTTCGTACTTACCAATACGTGGTCCAATAACAATAGCACCTGCCAATGCCGCAACACCACCTACTAAGTGTACTACAGAAGAACCAGCAAAATCTACATGACCATGACCAAGACCAAAATTAGCACCTAACATTGCTAACCAGCCACCGCCCCAAACCCAGTTACCATATACAGGGTAAACAAACATTGAGATAAAGAACCCATAAATAATGAATGATTTAAGCGTCCATCTTTCTGCCATAGAACCAGTAGGTATGGTAGCAGTTGTATCCATAAACACCATTTGGAATAAGAATAAAGTAAAAATTCCTACATCATAGTATTTACTACTTAAAAAATAACCAGCACTACCAGCAATGCCAAAGTCGTGGCCAAATAAAGAAATGGTAATTTCATGAGGTACTACGCCTGCCATACCTCCTAATAAACCATTGTTTAATGCACCACCAAACATAATGGCAAAACCACTAATCCAAAAGCCTATTAAACCAATAGCATAAATTAAAAAATTCATTACCATGGTATGTGCCACGTTCTTTTTTCTTGTAAAACCAGACTCTACGGCTGCAAAACCTGCTTGCATAAACATTACTAAAAATGCGCAAACCAAAGTCCACATAATATTGATAGCAATTTTGCTATGCCCTTCAGTATTACCAATAGTAGCTACAGTAGCTGCTAATTTGTTTACGCTACTACTTACACCAGCAACAGTGGTATCAGTTGCGGTAGAAAGTGTATCTAAAACAGCACCAATTTTAGCATCAACATCGCTTATAGTACCAGTTTTAGCACCAGTAGCATCTTGCGCCGAAGCAGAAACAGATATCATAGAAGTAACTATGATAAAGCAAAGCATAAGCGCATTACCCATGCGCCTTGCTAGCTTATTTTTTAAATTAGTTAAAAACATGTTAGTAGGGGATTTAATTATGAAAGAAAATATAGATGCTTCCTTAATAATAATTTAAACTTCATCTATCCGTGTAGAGACAGATAGATGAAGTAATGTTAATTTAGAATTTGTAAGCAGCTGCCAAAATAAATTGAGAAGCACTTTTAGTAGCAGAACCATCACTTTTTAAGAAAGCGTTATCTTTTGCATTATCTAAACGGAACTCTGGAATAATAGTTAAGTTATCAATTTTGATGTTCGCAGATAATGTAGGGATGAAGATACTAGTACCAATACCTACAACATTTTTTGTATCGCTTACATACTCACCACGAAGTGTTAAGCCAAATTTACTTGTAGGATCATAGTTTAAATAAACAGCATTGCTTGACCAACTATTAGTAGTACTACCAACTTTTCTAGATTGAACAGTACCATCGTAGTTAATAGCAAATTTATCGCTAATAACACCCATTAATACTAAATCTAATTGAGACAAGGTATAAGGTGCAGAAGGATCAACATTAATTGTACCACCTTGGTAGTTTAAATATGCTTTGAATTTATCACTACTAGAAGCAGTGCTTAACTGAGCAATTGCAATTCTACCAGAAGAAGTAGTAGTTGAGAAATCTGTAGGATTTGCAACACCTACCATTAAAGCAGTTTTGCCACCTAAAGAGATATCAGCTTTTAAACCAGTGTGAAAGAAAGGACCATAAGAGAAACCGTAGCTCATGCTGTAGTTTCTGTTAGCAACTGCATCTACTAACTCAAAACCAATATGAGTTGCAAACTTACCAAAAGTAAATTTCACTTTGCTACTTGGTGCGTAAGTTAAATACAATTGTTTTACTGCTGCTAATGAAGATACTTGATTACCATTATTAATACCTAAGTATGCAAGACCAGAACCGTCATTGTATGAAAATTCTGCCGCTCTTCTACCAAAACCCAAATCGGCAGTTGCAGATACTTTACCAATGCTATGGTCAATTTTTAAAGTGGCCATACCTAATTCAAATGAATTGTTTGAATTAGTAAAACTTGTTTTGTTGTTGCCTTGACCAGCAAAATCAAAACGATAATACGCATCAACTGAACCAGAAATTGTTGGTACCTTTTTAGTAGAATCTTGTGCCTGTGCTGCTACTAATGCGGCCATTGCAAATGCCGAGAGAATTGTTTTTTTTAACATAGTTGTTTTGTTTTAGTTGCTTAAAATGTTTAGCGTTAGTTTTGGTTGTTTTAGTTTCTAAACAATTCTAAATGGTTAAGAAATAATTATTGAGTTAAAATCAAATGATATTTAAGGGTTAAGCTACTTACTTATAAAACGCCAGTTGCTTGTTACTACTAAAAGACACAAATAGGTTGTAGGCAGCGCTTATTATTTTATTGGAAATTTTTACAATTAATAAAATAATAGCCTCCATTATAAAGCCGCACAAAACTGCAAGCGGGATTAAAAAAGCACACAAAATTGAAAATGAACTAAAAAGATATTTTTTCATAAAAAAGGTTTTGTGTTAAAAAAAATTCAACTATTCCTATTTTTTGCTAAGATAAACGCAAAAAAATCAAATAATGAAATATTTTTTCGTATTTTTTATTTTACAATTTATTAATTGCTTCGTTTTTCAATTAATATTTTATTAACAAACCATAACGTTAATCATCAATTTCGCAACATAATATCGTTTTGATTGAAAATTATTTAAGTTCAACTGTTTCTTAAATACTAAAAGTGCAATTACATTCACTTACTTATGAAATGCATTTAACTTCCGCAACAATATAATAAAATAAATTTTACTATACTATCGCGCTAAAGAAGCGCTCTCTGCTAAATAATTGCTTCTTTAATATTTATTTTTGCTTAATATTTAATTTTAAATAACAATTCGAAAAAAATCTTCACCCAAAGTGACCTTTTTTTTACATTTTATTATAAGTACAAGCATTTTTTTGGAGAAAAACAAAAAAAATTGTTCTTTTGATGAATTATCTTATCAACCAAAATATAAAAGTACCATGTCATTAAGATTTGAGGCAATTACCAAACTAACTGACGAAGTAGAAGCAGGAGGTGCTAAATCGTCTAAAATTACCGCCATTTTTGGCGAAAGCGTCTTTACATTAAAGACTGCACGTGAATACCTAAGCGATGAGGCTTATAAAAGCCTTGTTGGTAGTATTAAAGGTGGCAAAAAAATTGACAGAGCAAACGCTAGTCAAATTGCTAACGGATTAAGAGCTTGGGCAGAAAGTAAAGGTGTTACACACTTTACACACTGGTTTCAACCATTAACCGGTACTACTGCTGAGAAACACGATAGCTTCTTTACTTTAAAGAGCGATGGTACAGCAATTGAAGAGTTTGATGGTGCGGCATTGGTTCAGCAAGAGCCAGATGCTTCTTCTTTCCCTAATGGTGGTTTAAGAGCAACTTTTGAAGCTCGAGGTTATACCGCTTGGGATCCTTCTTCACCTGCATTTATTATTGAAATTGGCCACGGTAAAAC
>JAAFHG010000244.1 GCA_013297585.1 Chitinophagales bacterium | reverse complement strand
TAATAGGCCTTTAGCTTCTGCATCTTCAATCATTGCTAGTGCAATACGGTCTTTAATGCTTGAACCTGGGTTTGTTTTTTCTAGTTTAATGTACACTTGGTGTTTGTTGCCAAACAATTTATTGATCAATACGTGTGGTGTATTGCCAATGGTTTGTAAAATGCTATTTGCTTTCATGGAAGTATGATTTAATGATTTGAATGAATCGAATGATAACTAAATGACAAAATTTAAAACTTCAGAAAAATCGTAACTGCCTTTTACAGTGATTTCGCTTTTGTGATACACAATTGAAAAAGGTTCCACGCTATTGGTAATCCAAACATTACCGCCAATGGTAGCATCATGACCAATAACAGTTTTACCACCTAAAATAGTAGCACCACTATATATCACTACATTGTCTTGAATAGTAGGATGACGTTTTTTGCTCGCACTTGCTTTATTTACATTCAAAGCGCCAAGCGTAACACCTTGGTAAATTTTTACATTGTTACCAATTACGGCTGTTTCGCCAATAACAATGCCAGTGCCATGGTCTATTGTAAAACGCTCACCAATAGTTGCGCCAGGATGAATATCAATACCTGTTTTGCTATGTGCATATTCTGATAATAGGCGAGGCAAGGTTGGTATTTTCTGCGTATGTAACTGATTTGCAATGCGATGTACAGCCGTTGCATAAAAACCTGGATAAGCTACCAATACTTCTTCAATAGAAGTTGCTGCTGGGTCAAACTCTAAAGTTGCATTCGCATCTTTAATTAATTGATGATACAGGGTAGGCAATACCTCAAAGAAAATAGCTGTATTTTTTTCTACCAGTTCTTTACTTTTAAGTAAATCGAACAGTATAACTTCAAACGTACTTTTATGATTTTGATAGCGTTGCAAAAGCGTTTCTTCAGTATGAAACTTCTCTCTACATGAAGCAAATAAAAACGTAAATAAATCATCAATAAATTGCTCTGTTAGTTCCTTGTCAGGAAAGTTGCCAAAGCAATTTTCGTTTCGCTGTAATAGTTGTTGTATGAAGTTATTATCAGTCATTTTTACTTAATGTGCTTTGTGGAGTCAGAGACTTCGCATTGTTTATGTTATTTAGAGTCTGAGACTCGTTGCATATTTTTACGAAGTCAGAGACTTCGTAGAGCTTAATTATTGAATCATGCAAGCACCAACGGTTACATTACTTGTCTCGTCTATCAATATTGTACCACCATTTACACGTAACTTTTTATAGCTGTCAAATGCAACTGGGATAGCCGTTTTAATAGTTGCTTTAACAATATCATTTAAGCCAGCGCTTTCAATATTTAGCTCTTTTTCAAGTGTGTTTACGTTCAGTTTGTATTCAATATCTTTAACCACACTTCTTACCCTTGTGCTGTTAATTTGTAGCAAGTATTTTTTGCCTGCGGTTAATGGTTTACTATCCATCCAACACAATACCACTTCTAATTCTTGCTCAACTTGTGGTAAGTCTTTATCGTTTACAATTACATCACCTCGGCTCACATCTACATCATCTGCTAAATGCAAAATGATACTTTGTGGGGCAAATGCTTCCTCTACTTCTTTACCGCCCAATTCAATTTTTGATACTGTGCTTTTTACACCAGAAGGCAATATGGTAATGCTATCGCCTACTTTATAAATGCCACTGATTATTTTACCTGCATAACCTCTATAATCGTGTAATTCTTCGGTTTGCGGACGAACAACATATTGCACAGGAAAACGACTATTGGTAAGATTAATATCATCAGCAATAGAAACATTCTCTAAATGATTCAACAAAGTATCGCCTTCGTACCAAGGTAAGTTGGTTGATGCGTCTACTAGATTATCGCCATCTAAAGCACTAATAGGTATATAAGTAACATCTTTAATGCCTAGTTGCTTTGCCAATTCAGCATAATCAATTAAAATATTATTGTACACATCTTGCGAGTATTCTACCAAATCCATCTTGTTTACAGCCACCACAACGTGTGGAATATTTAGCAAAGAAGCAATGATAGAATGTCTTCTCGTTTGCTCAATAACGCCTTTTCTTGCATCAATCAAAATGATGATTAGCTCAGAATTTGAAGCACCAGTAACCATGTTTCTAGTGTACTGAATATGACCAGGTGCATCGGCAATAATGAACTTACGTTTTGGCGTAGAAAAATATTTATAAGCCACATCAATCGTAATGCCTTGCTCTCTTTCTGCACGTAAACCATCGGTTAATAAAGCCAAATCAATCTCGCCATCTTCACGGTTTTTGGTTTGCTTTTCTATCGCTTCCAAATGGTCTATCATAATGCTTTTGCTATCATACAATAAACGACCAATTAATGTACTTTTTCCATCATCTACACTGCCTGCTGTTATAAATCTTAGTAAGTCCATAAAACCCTATTTACTGCCCCCGACCCCTAAAGGGGAGGTCTTGATTAGTTTAAAATTTGTTTTCTTGCCATAACTCCCCTTTAGGGGTTGGGGGCTTTTAAAAGTAGCCGTTCTTTTTTCGGTCTTCCATAGCTGCTTCACTCACCTTATCATCAATTCTTGTTTCACCTCGTTCGCTGGTTTTAGTAGCAATAATTTCGGTAATAATATCGTCAATACTGCTTGCATCGCTTTCTACTGCGGCAGTACAAGTCATGTCACCAACAGTTCTATAGCGTACTTTTTTCACAGAAACTTTATCATTAGCCTCAAGTTGAATAAATTCTGACATTGCCACATATTGACCTTCAAATTCCAACACTTCACGGTCATGTGCAAAGTAGATAGATGGCAATTGGATATTTTCTCTTTTAATATAATTCCAAATATCTAATTCTGTCCAGTTGCTTATTGGAAACACACGTACGTTTTCGCCTTTATCAATTTTACCATTGTAAATGCTCCACAATTCAGGGCGTTGTAATTTTGGATTCCACTGACCAAACTCATCACGAACGGAGAAAATTCTTTCTTTCGCTCTTGCTTTTTCTTCATCACGTCTTGCACCACCTATACAAGCATCCAACTTAAATTCTTCAATCGTATCTAGTAAAGTATAAGTCTGTAAAGCGTTACGGCTTGCAAACTTGCCTTTTGGTTCAGTTAAATTTTTTGCCTTAATGGTATCACCAACATTTCTTACAATTAGTTTCTCGCCAATCTCATCAGCCAATTTATCACGATAATCCAACGCTTCTTGAAAGTTGTGACCAGTATCTATATGTACCAATGGAAAAGGGAATTTCCCCGGGCGAAACGCTTTTAATGCCAAATGCACCAATACAATGGAATCTTTCCCACCAGAAAACAATAGGGCAGGACGTTCAAATTGACCAGCCACTTCTCTCATAATGTGGATGGATTCTGATTCTAATTGGTCTAAATAATCAAGATGATATTTGCCCCTAACCCCTAAAGGGGAATTATTATTTACGTTTATGTTGCTCATTTATAGATTCTTTTAACTTTCAAAATTTTATATTTAAAATTGGCCTTTTCGTTCCCCTTCAGGGGCTAGGGGCGTACATGCAAACCACATTCTTTTTTGCTTGCGTCTTCCCACCACCAACGGCCAGCTCTAAAATCTTCACCAGGTTTTACAGCTCTGGTACAAGGTAAGCAGCCAATACTTACAAAACCTCTGTCGTGTAAAGGATTATATGGAATATTATGGGTAGTAATAGCTTCTTTTACTTGCTCGGTAGTAAAATGTAACAATGGATGAAATTTGATAATCTGATTGCTTTCATCCCATTCTAACATTTCTAAGTTTTCTCTGTCTGGCGAATGTTCGGCTCTTAAACCAGTAACCCAAACTTCATTACCAGCCAAGGCTCTCTTTAATGGCTCTACTTTGCGTATAAAGCAACAACTTTTTCTATTGTCAACACTTTCGTAAAAAGAATTCGGGCCTTTTTCTGCAACAAAATTCTGTAAAGCTTCTGCTTGAGGATAGTAGGCTTTGATGTGTGTATTGTAACGCTCGTTGGTGCTATTCCAAACACTATAAGTCTCTGAAAATAAACGACCTGTATCTAACGTAAAAATACTAATTGGCAATTGATTGGCTAGTATTTCGTGGCTGATTAATTGGTCTTCAAAACTAAAACTTGACGAAAAAGTAACTTTTCCAGAAAATTTATTTGCAAGTAATTCCAAACTTTCCCTTATTTTTAACCCACCAATTTGGTAGACTAATTGTGTAAGGTCTTTTGAATTATTATTTGTCATTTAATTTTTGTGTTTATGATTTTTTTGAGAGAAGTAGTAGCTAAAAGTGTTTCTAAGATGATTTTTTATGCATGCAACAGCACCATTTATATAGATTAGTATTTAGGAATTTTGTTTGCATGAAAAGAAACTCTACTTGTTTGGTAGGCAAAGATATGGAATGCCATTTAATTTCCCATAGTAAAATGAGAAAACGGTTGCGTTTTCTGAAATTTTACAAAACTTCTAACTGATGTCGAAGTAAATCTTCAAAAGTATCTCGTCTTCTAATTAAGTGATTCTCACCATCTTTTACCAAAACCTCAGCAGGTTTGTAGCGGCTATTAAAATTGCTACTCATTTCAAAGCCATAAGCACCAGCATTAGCAAAAACTAATAAATCACCTTCACTTATTTCATTTAATGTTCTATCAGTAGCAAATGTGTCTGTTTCGCAAATATTACCAGTTACAGTATATACTTTTTCTTCACCTTCTGTGTTAGAAATATTGGTTATTTTATGATATGAATCGTAAAACATTGGTCGTATCAAATGATTAAAACCGCTGTTAACGCTGGCAAATGTGGTAGTTTTAGTCGTTTTTAATACACTCACTTCTGTAATTAAATAACCACATTCACTTACCAAATATTTACCGGGCTCAAACCAAACCTGCAATGGTTTACCGTTAGGATTTGGATGATTCGCAAATGCTTTACCCACTTCTTGAGCTAGCAAAGTAATATCAGTTTCGGCATCACCTTGTTTGTATGGCACTTTAAATCCACCACCTAAGTCAATCACTTCTAGTTCTTTAAACATAGGAATGATATCGAACAAAACCTCAATACCTTTTACAAAAACTGCCACATCTTTAATTTCACTACCGGTATGAATGTGTAGATTTTTAATAAAAATGTCATTATCTGCAATAATTTGTAGTAATTCATCAATTTGATCTACTGGAATACCAAATTTGCTTTTATCGTGACCTGTAGAAATTTTCAAGTTACCGCCTGCCATAATGTTCGGTCTCAAGCGAATACCAACGGGGTAGCTGTGACCATATTTTTTACCAAACTTTTCTAGGTTCGATAAACTATCTATATTAATATGGATGCCTAAACTTTGGGCTTCTTCAATTTCGCTGAAAGTAATACCATTGCTGGTGTACAAAACACGGCTTGGCTCAAAACCTGCATGTAAGGCCAACTTTGCTTCATTAATAGAACTACAATCTATATTACCACCAATATTTTTGACGTGCTTTAAAATATTGATATTAGTTAATGCTTTACAAGCATAAAATATTTTTACATCTTGATTTGCAAATGCGGTAGTTAAAGTTTGGTATTGCTCAGTAATTTTATCAGCATTATAAACATAAGTTGGTGTGCCAAATTGCTGTGCTATTGCTGCTAACTGTTGGTTGCTAAGTTGTGAAGCCATTATTAGTTTCGAGTATGAAAGTGTTATAGGGTGAGATTTATTCCTTTAATTTTTTTACTGAGTTATGTCAGCACTTAAATAATGTATATTTATGTTTAGTATTTTTTCAGAAGGAATAACAAAATAAAGCCCTTTTATGTCTGTGTCATCACCTGTGTCGTTTGAAAAATTCTTTATTTCTTTGTTATGCTTACTTTTATCTAGTATTTCATACACTCTTAGATCTTTTCGTGTAGCATTTTCTATAACAATACTCGATAGCTCAGAAGATTTAGGTTTAAAGTAATATTCTTTTAAAAAGCCAGAATAAATAACGGTTCTTTCTTTCGTTTCGGTTAAAATATTTAAATACACGAAATCTATCTTTTTATCATTACCATCTAGTAACTCGTGCCAATTATTTTCTATTCCCAAATAATTCGTTAAAAATCTATATTTTTTTTCTAGGAAAAGTGCGAAAATTCCACCAATATAGCCCATGAAAAAAGATATTAAATCATATGTAAGATAGCGTAATATATCTTTTTGAAAAGTTAGATTATTGAGATTTAGATCTT
>JAAFHG010000349.1 GCA_013297585.1 Chitinophagales bacterium | reverse complement strand
GCCACCGCCTGCACCACCTCTACCACCACCAGCACTACCTAGTGTACCCAATATGTCTTGCACAGAAAATGCTTGACGGTTTACGTTATTGGCTTGCCCAATAAAACTTATCTGCTGATTACCATTGAAGCGGTTAAAGTTCAAGCTGCTTTCGTAGCGGCCGTTATTGCCACCACCTGCCATAGCTTTACCAAAAAAGCCTTTGCGTCTATCTTTTTTGGTAGTAATGTTAATTGTTTTAGTACGTGTGCCATCATCAAAACCGCTAAACGCACTTTGGTCGCTTTGTGCATCGTACACCTGAATTTTGTCTACCATATCTGGAGGTAAATTCTTAGTGGCCATTTTAGGGTCGTCACCAAAAAAACGTTTACCATCAACCAATACTCTCGATACCGTTTCGCCTTGTGCTTTGATGCTACCATCTTTGGCTACTTCTACACCAGGTAATTTCTTCAATAAGTCTTCTACTACTGCATTTGGCTTGGTTTTAAAGCTACCTGCATTGTATTCAATCGTATCTTTTCTAATGGTTATTGGGCTTGTTTGTACAATTACTTCTTGTAGATCTTTAGATTGTACCAACATATTTACATCGCCTAAATCTACCACTGCATTTTCTTTACTTAAAGTGATGGTTTTATTTACGGGCTTATACCCTTGAAAGGTAATTTGCACTAACATTTTACCAAAAGAAATATTCTTTAGCTCAAATGTGCCATCAGTTTTGGCAAGTCCAAATACTTCTAGTGTAGAATCTTTACTTTCAAGCACCGTAATAGAAGCATCTTTTAGCGATTGCTTGCCTACGCTGTCTATCAATTTACCCTTAATAGTACCACTTGATTGTGCGAGAGAAATAGTCGTAACAAATAAGCACGACAGAAAAAAATACAGTTGCTTCATAAATAAGTTTGATTAGTATGGTGGTGCGAAACACGCATTTTAATACGTTAAACAAAAGCCAATGCTCATGTTTAGGCAAAGATGTGTGATGGTTGGTAGTAATATTTCACAAATCGGTGAGGTATTGGTTTTAATCGCCAATAAAGTGCGTGTTCTTGCAGAAAACGCACATTACGCTGAAACTAAGAAGCAAAAAAGACAATATCAATACTATTTAAGCATCTGCTAGTAGTTATTACAAAGCTTCTAATTGCCTTAAATAATCGTATTGTAAGTCTTCATGTAAGGCAGAAGTCAATTTCTGTACTTTTTTCACCTGCATTAAGTACAGTTTGTGTATTACAGCATTTTTTTCTTTGGCTAGGCCGCTTGCTTTTAGCCGTTGGCAAAAATGTAGCAACACCTCTACCTCTGTTTGTTTAACACCGCTGTATTTGGTATGCTTGCCTGCTACACGTAATATTTTGCGCAAGCTTTTTTTTGCAAAATATACATGGCTTGTGTTAATGTCTTCAAACAACTCGTCTATCTCATCTTTAATAGCTTGCACATAGCTGTCTTCATCGTGGGCTTGAAACAACAAATAACCTAGCAGCTCTTTATTATCTTTTTTGTACTTAGCAAGGCGCAAGCACAAGTCTTGTACTTCCTTTAGGTTAAGGTGCTGTAACTCTTGCTTTATTTCTTGTATGCTTGCTGCTTTCATTGTTATTTTAAATGTCACCACATAGGCACAAAGGCACATAGGTTTCGTTGAATAGCCATGAAGGCGTTTTACTTAGTATTGTAGCGCAATTCAAATAAACCTGTAATTCTACTACTGTGCCTATCTGCCTATGTGGTAAATAAAACCACTATTCTACCACAACTCTTCTACTGCCGCTATACAATTCAAACTCTAGCAAACGGCAATCTATGGTGCTATTAAAAAACTCAATTCTACGTTTAGATTTTAAGCCAATTTTCTTTGCCAATTCTAAATTACCAGTAAATATATAGCCCCAATAACCACCGCACTGTTGCTTCATAAAGTCGCCAATGCGCTTGTAGGTGAGTTCTAGTTCGTCTATATCACCCAATCTTTCGCCATATTCTGGGTTTACCATCATAATGCCGGCAGCATTTTCCGGCACTTTGGTAAGTGCAAAGTCGCACACGGCAAACTGTATGAGGTTTTGTACACCTGCTGCGGCTGCGTTTTTCTGTGCATTTTCTATGGCTTTTACGCTATAGTCAGTCGCTATTATTTGTAAGCCATCTACGGTTATTATTTGTTTGCTTAACAACGCTCGTTCTTGTTGGTACACAGCATCATCGTAGCCTTGTAAGTGCATAAAAGCATAGTTGGTTCTATACAAGCCGGGCTTTCTATTGGTAGCTATTAAAGCCGCTTCAATGGCTAGTGTACCCGAGCCACACATTGGGTTGATGAACGGTGATTTTCTATCCCATTTGGTGGCATAAATAGTAGCTGCTGCCAAAGCTTCTAGCATGGGTGCTTGGCCTGGTATTTTGCGGTAACCATGCCTTGCGAGTGAATCGCCTGAGGTATCTATAAACACTTCGGCATATTCTTCTTTCCAAAATAAATTAATTACCGCACCTGTAAGTTCTGCACCTGTTGAAGGTCTAGTACCACGCTTTTCCCTTAATCTATCTACAATGGCATCTTTTACCCTAAGGTTGGCAAACATGCTGTTGTTAATAGTTGGATTATTTACATTGCTCGTGATAGAAAAATACCCATCGGCAGGTAAAATATCTTCCCAAGCATAGTTTAGTAAATGGCGATAAATCGCATCGGTATGTTCTGCTTCAAACTGTTTAATACTATACAACACCTGACTAGCACAACGTAGGTTAAGATTCAGTTTGATACAATCATTAATACTGGCAAACAAACGCACACCTGTTACAAAGGTTTCTTCAATAGTAAAGCCAAGGTCTGTTACTTCTTGTGCTAAATAACCAGACACCCTTTTGTGGCAGGTAATAATTACGGTAGATTTCTTAGTAAATACACTCATAGAGGCGCTAAAGGTAAAAGCTTAGTAGTAGTTACGGCTATAAAATACGATAAAGGTGTATTTAATCGCCACCACAGCCGCCGCAACTACTGCAAGAGCTACCACACGAAGAACCATCAGAACTGCCACAAGATGATACGCCACCATCGCTTGAAAGATGCATTCTTCTGTCTACATAATTAACTAAAGGCACAAAAGACATTGATAATACAGCATTGCCAAATAAGAAGTATTGCCATTGAAAATTATCTTCTGTGTTTGGTAAAACTGACTGCTTGTAGAAGTTAGGAATAGTTTGTGTGCAAAAGAGCGTTGTTAAACGCCATAAATAGCCAATAATGACAGTGGTAAGTATTAGCAATACAATAAAAATTTGCAAAACGGGCTTGTCTCTTAATACACCTGTGGTTAATCTTATAGCCCCTATCATTAGTAAAGTTGCAAGAATTACAAAGTTGCTGTAAAACAATTTGCCAAACGATTGCGATTTTGTATAGTACTTTTTCAGTGCATCCATGCAGTTAGCAATATTTGTAAATACAGGCTTCGCTAGCAGTTGGTTTACCAAAGTTGGGTAAGGCGTTGTACCTAAATGATGCAATGTGTCTAACACTTGATGTTCTTCAATATTGCTTGCTTTTAAGTTTAACGTGTGTTCAATTGTGTTATCACTATTTATTACAATCACATTATTATCAATAAGTTGATTAATAGTGCCATGAATTACGTTTGAGAGTTTCTGAGTTTTTAAATACACCAATTCAAATGGTTGCAGTTTATTAATAAAGGCAACGTCTTTAAATTGTTGCGTTGTACTTGCTAAATAGTTTCGGTTAAAAGTTTCTAACCCCAAAAATGTGGCTATTGAAATGGCTATAAAACCTACAATAAAGTAGGGATTATTAATATGCTCATACAATGGCCTAAGCAAATAGTAACAAGGAACAAACAGTACCGCAAATGCTAAGATGGCAATTAAAACAAAAGCTCGAATTTTAAGTTTTGCCTTTGGCAATTCTAAGCTGTCATACATATCTGCGTAATCCCAAATTTCTTTGGGTTGTTCGCCAAATACGTCGTTATATAATTTTGTGGTTCTTTCCTTTGCTAGTTTAAATTTTTCAAACTCACTTCTATTGTGTGTTGAAGGAATATGTTGTATTTGTTTGCCAATTACGGCGCAAAAATCATTATAAGATTGCGTGAAGATTAAATGCTGATGCCAAACAGTATCTACTATAGCAGATGGCGAAACCATCCAATCTGAACTCGCTGCCAAATACATAAA
>JAAFHG010000028.1 GCA_013297585.1 Chitinophagales bacterium | reverse complement strand
GTAATATGTCATAATAATCTTTCAATACCATACCATGCCGAAATTATGTTTGTAAGCCATTATAGCAAATTATTAACCATAAAAGTATAGTAATAATATAACTAGTATAAACGTGCAATAATGCTAAATAGTTATAATAAACCAATTATAAAATAATAAACTTACAACAACGTACCGCTTAAAAACAATAGTGCTACGCTAAAGTAAATCACCAAACCTGTAACATCTACCAAAGTAGCTACAAATGGGGCAGAAGATACCGCTGGATCTGCACCGAGTTTTTTAAGTACAATGGGTAGCATAGAGCCGCTGAGTGTGCCCCACAAAACCACACCTAGCAAGCTACAACCAACGGTGTAGGCAATCATGAGCCATTGTGGGCCGTACATATTGGGTGCAATGCTGTGCCAAGCAATGACACGTAAAAAACCGATGAGGCCAAGTACACCACCAAGCATAACACCGCTTAGTAATTCGCGTTTTAAAACACGCCACCAATCGCTTAGGCTTATGTCGCCCACTGCCATCGCTTGTATTATTAAAGTACTGGCTTGGCTGCCGCTATTGCCACCACTACTAATAATTAATGGTACAAATAACGCCAATACAACAGCTTTTTCTATCTCATGCTCGTAATAGCCCATTGCAGTGGCAGTCAACATTTCGCCGAGAAATAATACTACCAACCAGCCTATGCGCTTGCGAAATAATTTAGATAATGCAATGTCAAGATAAGGCTCGTCTAAAGCTTCGGTACCACCAATCATTTGTATGTCTTCGCTAAACTCTTCGTTGGCTACCCAAAGCATATCATCTATAGTTACAATACCTAGTAATATGTTATTATCATCGGTTACTGGTAGTGCCACACGGTTATTCATTTTAAACACTTGGCTGGCATGTTCTTGGTCGTCGTTTACGTTTAGGGCTACCACACGTTCGTCCATCACTTCGCTTACAAGCTTATCTGGCGAAGCTAAAATCACATCTCTAATTCTTATGTCATCTATCAGTTCGCCTGCCTCGTTTATTACATAAATAACATCAATGGTTTCGCTGCCTTTGGCATATCTACGAATGGTTACAAATACTTCTTCAATGGTATTGTGCTCGTACACATACACATAGTCAGGCGTCATTAAACGACCCACACTATCTTCAGGATAGCCCAAGTGTGTAAGGGTAATTTTGCGTTCTTCTGGGTCTAATAGTTTTATTAAATCACGAATTACATTCTTAGGCAGTTCTTCCAAAAAGTCTGTTCTGTCATCGGGCGGTAATTCGTTAAGTAGTTCGGCGGTTTTAAACGAGGGAAGTTCTTTTACAATGTCTTTCTGCTGTGCAATATCTAAAATCTTAAACACACTAGCTGCACGATGGATGGCCATATTGCCAATAATATGCGCCTCGTATTCAGGATATTCGTTTATCAGTTCAGCAACATCACTAATGTTCTGATCGTTTAAAAAGTCAGTAATTTGTAGCTTATCATCGGTAGCAATTACATCTTCAAATTGCTCTTTAATGTCCTCATTTTCAAATTCTAAACTCATGGGTGCAATTTAAGCCGATTAGTGGTTTTAAAGAACTGTATGTTATTATCAATGTATCACTTATTTTTACCACTATGATTTTACCTGACTTAGTAATAGCGCCATCAAGCAAGGGTGGCAAAGGCGGCAAAGGAGTATTTACTACCAAAGCATTTAAAGTAGGCACCATTGTAGAAATTTCGCCAGTATTAGTGTTTACCGGCAAAGAATATTTGCACCTAGCAGAAACCATGTTGTACAACTACGTATTTGAATGGGGGCCAACACGTAAGAAAGCCGCACTAGCACTTGGTTACATCAGCATGTATAACCACAGTTATAGCGCTAATTGCGAGTACGAAATGGATTTTGACAATAACCTAATGACCATAAAAGTTGTAAAGCCCATTAAAAAAGGCGAGGAGCTATACATTAATTACAACGCAGAAGCAGATAATAAAAACAAGGTGTGGTTTGATGCAAAATAAATCATATGGTTTATTATTTTTTGTGTTGTTTTAATTTTGAATGGCTTGGTTATAGGCCTAAATATTGGCAAATACAACTACCATTTTTAATTGCTATTCTGTAAACATCTAGATAGGGTAGTAATTTATAATTACAAATATAAAAATTAATGTATATATTGTTATTTTGTATGGCTAAATGTAAACTATTATGATTACATATATTTATGGTATCTATGTTTTATTAATATTAAAAATAGCTCTATTGTCAAATAAAAAACTAAAATACAAGACGTATATTGACATATTATTTAAATGTATTTAATTTCAACTACTCTCTTGTTAAAATATCTACCATGGTTAGTAAGCTATGATAAATATACCGATTGCTTAAGCATATTAAATTGATAATATTTTTATTTTAATAGTGCGTGATGTTTTTGTGCTTCTTGTTGTAATATAAAATTTTACAATAATTATGTGTAAATGTGTATAGCCTTAATGTAGGTTGTATTATTTTCCCCTTCTCAACATTATCACTGTGGTAAATGTTATTGCTTTGCAATAATCAATATTTTTACACTGTTTTTGTTTTATAAATGTCCTTTCAATGATTGAATTACCTGTTGTGCCACAAGCATCTACCACAGATACCATACTTAAAAAACCCAATTGGCTACGTGTAAAACTGCCAATTGGTGAGAGTTACAAACACGTTCGTGGATTGGTAGATGACCATAAATTACATACCATTTGCGAAAGCGGCAACTGCCCTAATATGGGCGAATGTTGGGGTGCAGGTACGGCTACGTTTATGATATTGGGCAATGTGTGTACTCGTAGCTGTGCGTTTTGTGCGGTAGCTACTGGTAGGCCAGATGCAGTAGACTGGGACGAGCCGCAACGTGTAGCAGAAGCCATCAACTTAATGAAAGTAAAACATGCGGTAATTACCAGTGTAGATAGGGATGAACTAAAAGATGGTGGTTCTATAGTTTGGTACAACACCATTAAGGCCGTAAAAGCATTGAATCCTGATACCACTTTAGAGACTTTAGTACCTGATTTTAGAGGTATTCAAGAGCAAATTCAACGCATAATAGATGCAGCACCAGAAGTGGTAAGCCATAATATGGAAACGGTAGAACGTAATACTAGAAAAGTACGTATTCAGGCAAAGTACCACCGCAGCTTAGAAGTGTTGCGCTTGCTAAAAGTAGGCGGTATGCGTACCAAAACAGGCATGATGCTTGGCATTGGCGAAACCAAAGACGAAGTAATCGAAACCATGAAACACTTGGTAGATGTGGGTTGCGATGTATTAACACTTGGTCAATACTTGCAGCCAACTAAAAAGCACTTACCAGTTTTGCGCTACGTACACCCACATGAATTTGCCGAACTAAGAGAAATAGGCTACGAGCTAGGCTTTGATTATGTAGAAAGTGGGCCATTGGTTCGTAGTTCTTACCATAGCGAAAAGCATGTAGTAAAGGGGTACGGCCGTAATAAATGGCAAGAAGAAAAAGCATTAGTAGCAACAACATAAAATAGCAAATTGCATAAAAAACGCTCGAAGTATTTATTTCGAGCGTTTTTTATGCAAATAGTTACTACTAGTAATTAACTGTAACACTAAATTTTGTATCCCCTATACCAAGTACAGCAGCAGCTGCATTGCTTACTCGTAGTAGTAAACCATTATCTTCTTTTATTTCTGG
Source organism: Chitinophagales bacterium (assembly GCA_013297585.1). Taxonomy (GTDB): domain Bacteria; phylum Bacteroidota; class Bacteroidia; order Chitinophagales; family Chitinophagaceae; genus Parasediminibacterium. The sequence continues at coordinate 14,364 of JAAFHG010000028.1, read as the reverse complement.
CAATGGACCAAGCACTTTAGCACAAATGGTTTTATTATTAGCCGTTAAGCGTATAATATCACCTTGGTTCACGTCATTCATTAGCACATAATATTTTTTATCTGTCCAGCCACTTGTAGTTTTAAAAATGGCTGCATCACCAGCTGCTGTGCTAAGATTTCTATCCTTGTGATTGAAATAATTAGCAAAAAAACCTTCGCTTTCTACATATTTAGCGCTAGCTGGTATTAGTGCAGGTTCAGTTTTGATTACTTCTTTTACAGGTGTTGGTGTAGGTTTTGTTTCTGCAGGTGGTGTAACTTTTGCTGAGCCAGCATTTAAAACGGTTAACGTTTCATTTTTTGAAGGCTGCTGCGTTACGGGAGGCATATTTTCTATCGGTTTAGCAACTTGTAGTTTTGGTGTAACAGGTATAGCGCCTTTTTCAAGTACTTCTTTACCTACAATAATCGTTTGGCCAGCTTTAAGTTGGTTGTTTGGCAAATTGTTCCAAGCAATAATTTGTGCTTCGGTTGTTTTAAATTGTTTGGCAATGCCATATAGTGATTGACCTTTTAAAACTTGATATGTAACATCGGTAACTGTAGCGCTTATTTCAGGTTGTTTAACTACAACAGGTTGTGGTTTTGCTGGTTCAGGCTTTGGTGCTTCTACAACAACAGTAGTTGTTTTAGTATTGGTAGGAATTTTTACTCCTTGACCAATTTGTAATTGGCTTTTGCTATTCATACCATTTAAGCGCATAATATCACCAACTGTGGTATTGTATTGCTTAGCTAAGGCCGATAAGGTTTCGCCTTGTTTAATGTTATGAACTACTGCTTGGTTTTGGGCCGACGCGATATTTGCCCAAAAACTAGCAACTATAAAACAAGAGAGAAAGTAGGTTTTGTGAGAGGATAACATGGTATTAGCAATTTTATGTTGCAAGTAAAATTACTCTTTTAAAATTCTCCATTCTTGTGGATAGTAATTATTTATTCGGTTGGGCAAAACTTTCATCCAGCCTAAACGTAATCCACAATGCGTAGGTGCGCACCAGCCTTTAGCACTTTCTACCATCAAATCCTTTTTGCGTAAGTATTGTAAGGCTTCTTCTTGGTTAAGTTTTACCGTGTTTATTTGTGGTAAATCTAGAATGCTTACGGCTAATTCATGATGTGGAATAACGTCTTTACCTTTAATAGTGCCTATTTCTATACCTGCTTTTTTTATGTATAAACATTTGGCAAGTATTTGCAAGTCAAGCCACCATTTTATAGATAATAGCCTAATGCCTTCGGCTTGCTTAAAAAAAGAATAATCTGATTTATGGCTAATAAAATCAGCCACCATTTGTTCTTCTAGCTTAGATGGTTTTGCTAAAGTTTGTTCTTTATAATTACCAATTAAGCCACCATTGTTTTTGGTAAATGCAGCTACAAAAAAGCCTTCGCCTTTGGTTAAGTACGGATAAAAGCGATAGCCAAAGCCTTTGTGTTTGTCTGATTGTGTTTCTACAATGCCTTCATTGGTAGATGGTTGGCATTTGACAGTTGATAGTTGTTGTTCTTCAATTAACCAATCAACAATGTCCTCATCTTCTTGTTTGCTATAACTACAAGTGCTGTATATTAACAAACCGCCTTGTTTTAAAGCTGGCAATACATCGGCTACAATGCGTTGCTGGCGCTGACTGCAAAGTGCTACATTGTTTTCGCTCCATTCATTAATGGCATTATTATCTCTTCTAAATAAACCACTACCACTGCAAGGTGCATCAATCACTATTACATCAAAATAGTTTTCCAGCATTTTAAAATGCGATGGATCGTTATTAGTTACGACCACATTATCGTAGCCCCATTTGGTGATGTTTTCTACCAGAATATTGGCTCTAGATTTTATCACATCATTACTTACCACCAAACCATCTTTAAAGTAGCTAGCTAGCAAAGTGCTTTTGCCGCCAGGTGCAGCACAAAGGTCAAGCACTTTTAATCCATTGGTGTTTGTGCCAATGGCTTGGGCTAATATTTGCCACAAAAACATACTACTTGCTTCTTGCACATAATAAGCACCTGCATGAAAAGTTGGGTCAAATGTAAAAAATGGTCTTTCGGGTAAATAGTAGCCATAAGGGCACCAACTAACAGTGTGTAAGTTTGAAGTTTGAAGTTTTGAGTTACAAGAAAGCGGTTTTAGCGGATTAATGCGTATGCTGGTGACCTGTTCGCCTGATGTATGTATTGCCTCAAAAGCCGCTTGGTTAAAGCCTTTGATGCCTTGTAAAGAAGTTAATAATGCCGAAGGAAGTTGCAAGTGACTATATTTAAAATCTGATGGTAAAGTGTTGTGCTATTTTATTTTCAGGTCTAAAAAATACTAGCCCTATTTGAAATAAATTGATGGTTAAAGTTACAGCTGAATGCGTTCGAAGCTGCAACCATTGCGCTTCTATTTCTTTACTGCTATTAATATTGTTGATAATGAGAATAGATTGTGGGTGCAATAATGGTAATAATTGCTCTAAAACTTCAGTTAATTTAGAATCGCTTTTTGCATCATTGTACACCAAATTGAATTGTTTTGCGTCTAATAAATCGTTACTGAAATGACAGTTATGAACATGGCATTTAGTAGCAGTTTCTTTGGCTTTTTGTAAATTGTTAACTTGTGAAAAATAGCTATAAACTGTTGCATCAGTATTAGCTAAAGCGATATAACTTGTAGTAATACCAAGCGTTTCATCTATTAGTAAAATACTTTTAGGCTGATAATAGTCTGTAATTCTAAATAGTAGTCTGTTGAATTTTTGGTTGTTTAAGTCAGTATTTACAATGCTTTCAATAGTTTCAAATGCATAAAAAAAGCGCTCATCGTTTAGTACATCTATTACAAATTTGAACACAAAAGGCGAATGAATACCATGCCCTTTGCCATTAGCAGCAGTAAGCCAATATTTGTAATATTTAATGAACTTTTGAAGCGAAGCGACCATATTATTTAGCCTGATGTGGTAATCTTTTTAGTAAAAAAAGTAAGGCATAAATGGCTATAAATAAGCAGCCATAATTTAACACATGAAACACCGAGTACTCATGTTGGTAGTAGCTTTTGGTGATATTTGGGTAAGCTATTTTTTCGTAAGTTCTTTCAATAAAATCCCATTTTACTAAAGTTAAAGCTGAAAGTGTTAGCACCACATTCGCTGATAACTTTTTAAACAAAAACAAGAAGGGTAGAAGCAGCACTACAATGTTTTTAAATGCTTCCCATTTATTGGTACTCATCAGTTTTAACATGCCATTAAACGTAATAGATACGCCAAATATCTGAGCCATCTTGTACAATTGATAATAGTCTAAACATTTGTACACAACAAAAAATAGTAGCGTTACATTTAGCGCAGCCAATAAACTTTTACCGTAGCTAAAAGTATTTTTTCTTTCTAAAAGCATGGCTAATAAAAACACTAAGGCTAGGTAACTATAAGCAACATCTACAAAGGGCATAGTTTCTTTATTTTCTTATCCAAGTTTGAAAATTGTAAGCGTAAGCGTGTTTGGCATCGGCAGGGTGTTTGTCTTCAAAATCGAGCTGCCATTGGTTGTTGTCTAGTTCAGGGTAATGTGTATCGCCTTCAACCGTTGCATCTACTCTTGTCAAATAAATTTTATCGGTTAATGGTAAACTTTGCTTATAAATTTCGCCACCGCCTATAATCATAATTTCATTGTAATGCTGTGCTTTGCAAAAAGCAATGGCATCCTCAATATTTGCTACAACTGTTGCGCCTTCAGCTTTAAAACCTACTTGCCTAGTAATTACCACATTTAGTCTACCATTCATAGGTTTATGACCTAGGCTTTTAAAAGTTTTGCGCCCCATCACCACAGGTAAAGCCCAGGTTTTATTTTTAAACCAGCGCATATCATTAGGTAAAGACCATAAAAGGCTATAGTCTTTGCCAATAACGTTGTTATTAGATACTGCAACTATTTGAATGATTTGCATGGATGTAAAAGGTAAAAACGTGAAAAGTGAAATGTGAAACGTCAAAAATGAGATATTAAGAGGCCTAAACTTCAAACTATAAACTAAAGAATTATACCGCTACTTTGCCTTTTATTGGGCTATGATGTTGGTAATTTTCAAGTGTAAAATCTTCGTATTTAAATGTAAAAATATCTTTTACTTCTGGGTTTAGCTTTATTATTGGCAATGGAAAAGGTGCTCTGCTTAGCTGCAAATTTGCTTGCTCTATATGATTGTTATACAAATGCACATCACCAAAACTATGAACAAAATCACCATATTGTAAATCGCATACTTGCGCCACCATCATAGTAAGTAGGGCGTAGGAGGCAATGTTAAAAGGCACGCCTAAAAACACATCTGCACTACGTTGGTACAGCTGGCAGCTTAATTTGCCATTGGCTACATAAAATTGAAACAAGGTATGGCAAGGTTGCAAGGCCATGTTTGGCAAATCGGCAACGTTCCAGGCACTTACAATTAATCTACGGCTATCAGGTGTTGTTTTTATTTGATGAATAACGTCTGTAATTTGATCTATTACCTTATCATCAGCACCTTGCCAGCTGCGCCATTGCTTTCCATATACAGGCCCTAAATCCCCGTTTTCATCAGCCCATTCGTTCCAAATGCTTACACCATTGTCTGTTAGATATTTGATGTTGGTACTGCCTTGTAAAAACCACAATAGCTCGTAAATAATGCTTTTTAAATGCAGTTTTTTGGTGGTTACCATTGGAAAACCTTCTTGCAAGTTAAAGCGCATTTGGTAGCCAAAGCAACTAATAGTGCCTGTGCCTGTTCTATCTGTTTTTTGCGAACCGTATTCCAGTATATGTTGTAGTAATTGTTGGTATTGAAGCATGGGCGCAAAATACTTTAAAATGTACTAATGCAACAAAGTTGAAAAAATGATGGGGATTAACTGTTAATTTATCTGCACATTTGTACTTGTTTAGTTCTTAGCAACTCTTCATTAAACATTATTAAAAAAAAATTGTGCTTGCCTTGGTTTATTTAATGTACTTTAACGCTTCTAAATAAACGTGTAAGCCGCTCTTAATATCGTTTTATGCGTTATTTGGGATGTAAATATTTAAAATCCAATTCTATGCAGTCGTCAGTCACAAAGGTATTTGTGCTGTCTATTCTGTTAATTATTTTGTTGCTTGTTAGAATTATGTTTTTCTCGTACAAGCAATCAAATAACGTACAGAATACAGTTCGATTTATGCAACAATCGCATGATATAAGATACCAAGCCCAAAAATTGGTATCGTTCATGCACGGTTTTGAAAGATACCATTACAATACCATTAATTTAGATACTGCTACTCAAAAGCAAGCGCTTTTAATAAAATTGCAAATACAGCAATCGTTTCAACAGCTAAGTATATGGGTAAAAAACGATGCTAAACAAGTATCCAATCTTAAAAGTTTAAAGACCTTAATTTACCATCGCATTTTTATTACCGAACAAAAAAGTACATTACCCAATACCTATTTATTAGCCACAAGCAACAATTTTATCAATAAGTTAAATGCAGTTGCTTCGCAAATTGAACAAGAAGAATTAACTAGAATTAAAACTTTTCAGGCTGGTAACGATAAAACTATTGTAACTATAAATATTATTTTTTACATACTTGGTGCTTTGGTATTATTTTTAATTATAGCTATTGTTGTAAATATTCAAAAGCAAGCATACGAATACAAAGCCAATACACTGTTACAAGAGTATTCGGCATTAATTGATTTATCGAACGATGCGATTGTAACTACAGATGCCGATTCTCAAATTTTACAATGGAGTAAAGGGGCCGAAAACTTATATGGCTTTACTAAAGATGAAGTAACGGGAAAAAAAATTGGCCTATTTACCAATCCTATTATAAGTGATAGTGAGATGCAAAATATTCTCGCTTTAATTGATAAAACTGGTAGCTGGCGCGGCGAAATGATACAGCACAATAAAGCTGGCGAAGCGTTGTATTTAGATGTCTCTTATTCAAGAATATTAAATAACGATGGTACTGTAAAAGGTTTTTCTAGCATTAGATCTAACATCACAGAACTTAAAAAAAGTGAAGTACGGCTTCAAGATGTTAACAACGATTTAGAAATAGCCATTATAAATAAAACAAAAGAAATAAAAGAAGTATTTGAAAGGATGCAAAAAGCATTTTTAGCATTTGATGCAAACTGGGTTTGTACTTATGCTAATCATCCAATTTCTACCTACCTAGGTTTGCCGCCCGAGGTAATTATTGGCAAAAATTTTAATGATTTTTTTAAAGGAATAACTCAAACAAGCTTTTATGCGGCGTGCATAAAGGCGCTTGAAACGCAAGAAATGCAAGAGTTGAAGGAATATGTACCTTATTTTAACTGTTGGTTCGAAAGTAGTATTTACCCCGCAGCCAATGGTGTATCTATTTATTTGTCAGACATTACCGATCAAAAAAAAATTGAACAAGAAATTATTAACCAAAAGCGTCAACTAAGAAATCTTACTAACCATATTCAAAATTTAAGAGAAGAAGAACGCAAAATAATTGCAAGGGAGTTACACGACGATTTGGGGCAAATAGCTACAATATTAAAAATAGATATTAAGTCTCTTAAAAATAATTTGCCAATAGATAATGCATTATTAATGGGTAAAGTTGATTCTTCACTAGAAACAGTAGATGAATTAATTAAGAAAATAAGAAAAATATCACATCAACTGAGGCCACCATTGTTAGATAATGTAGGCTTGCAAGCTGCGCTTAAAAGTTATTGTCAAGAGTATGAGAGAAAAACGGGTATAGTATGTACGTTTGCAAGTAGCTTGCCAGATAAAAGATTAGATCAAGATGTAGAAATTGCATTATTTAGAATTTGCCAAGAAGCACTTACAAATGTAGCACGACATGCAGACGCGTCTTTGGTAAGCGTTAGCCTTACCAATATTGAAGATATTATAGCTTTAAAAGTAAAAGATAATGGTAAAGGCTTCGACACAAGTACATTGGGCAATACGCTTGGGATTATAGGTATAAAGGAACGTGCTGCAAATATTGATTTTAATTTAGAAATAGAAACAGCAAAAAGTGCTGGTACTGCAATTATTGCCTCAGGATTATTAAAAGATTTAACACCATTACAATAAAATACACCAACTTTGTTTAAATTCCAAATATTGCATCTATGAAAATACTTATTGCAGACGATCACACTTTGGTACGCAAAGCATTAAAATTTATTATAAAAGAGGCATTTGCTAATGTAGAAATAGACGAAGCTGCCGATGGCACTGAGCTTTTAATGAAAGCAACAAAAAACAAGTGGAATATCATAGTATCAGATATTTCCTTTCCTGGATTATCGGGGCTTGATATTTTAAAACAACTTAAAATTCACGCACCAAAAATACCGGTGTTAATGCTTACAATGTATTCTGCTGAAGAATACGCTATTAGATGCATACGCTCTGGTGCGGCAGGTTTTTTATCAAAAGACAATATTTCTGACGAGTTAATTAATGCAATTAATCAAATTTTATCTGGTAAAAAATATATTAATGCAGATGTTGCAATGGTTTTAGCGACTGCTTACGAAGAAAATGCAAAATCTGCACCTCACGAATCGTTAACCGACCGTGAATTTGCCATATTTAAACAACTTTTACATGGAAAAAATATGCAATCTGTTGCTGACGATTTGTGCATTAGCGTTACCACAGTAAGAGCACATAAAGTTAATATTTTAAAAAAGTTACACTTGAATTCTGATGCAGAAATGATAAAATATGGTTTGCAAAACCAAATCATTTAATTCTAATTTTGTAGAAATTTTTATGGGTGTTTAAGGATTTTGCCTAAACAAATATCCTTTCCCATCAAAATTACTCCCGCTAAAAGAGAACCGATGAAAATATTATTAGCCGATGACCATGGTATGGTACGTCAAGGAATAAAAATGTTGCTCAAAGAAACGTACCCTTCTGCCGATATAATTGAGGCCAATAGTGCAATTACATTGCAGGAGTTGATAGCAGATGAAACATTGGACATAGTAATTACAGATTTGCAAATGCCCGGCCCACTTGTAATAGACGTAATAAAAAAATTAAGAGCGGACGGTGGTAAAGTGCCAATAATAGTACTTACAATGTCTGCTATACAGCAAAGCGCTGTACGTGTTATTCGTGCTGGTGCTAATGCTTACATTACTAAAGATAATGCACCAGAAGAATTAATAAAAGCTGTACAATACGTGCTTACTAAGCGGCGCTATATAACGCCAGAAATGGCGGAATTACTTGCCGATGCTTATGTAGGAGGTAGCGATAAACTACCCCACGAAAACTTCTCTGAGCGTGAGTTTCAAGTATTTCAATTATTTGCCAAAGGCAAGCACATTTCTGATATTAGTACTGAGCTAGCACTAAGTATTAATACAATTAGTACCTATAAAGCAAGAATAATGACGAAGCTAGACGTTAAAAGTAATTCAGATATTATTAAATATGCTTACGCACATGGCTTAGTTTAGTAGTACGTATTGTATCCTTCATATTTTTTGCCCCAAGCATGTATAAACATGTTTTGGGGCATTTTTATTTGTTACATAACACACACAACTTAATAATTGATTACTTTATTGTACGCCAAGTTGTTTAAACGTGGCTAAACACATTACTACGTTGCTGCCCTAAATGTGTAAATAACTACACTACACATTACTAACTATTGGGCTTTTTGGGTTGTGCATCTTTGTGATGCCAATATCAGTATCCAAAAATTCCTAGTTATGAAAAATCTATTTATCATTATTTTAAGCCTTAGTCTTTTTGGGGTTAAAGCATTTCCGCAAACTAACATTCTTCCATTTGGTGTTTCTTTATGCGGTGCAGAATTTGGTACAGAAAGCCTACCTGGCTTGTACAATAAAAATTACATCTATCCACAAAAAACAGAAATTAATTATTTTGCTGATAAAGGAGTTTCTTTAATGCAACTACCTTTTAGATGGGAAAGAGTACAGCATAAACTATACGCACCACTAGACGCACAAGAAATGTATCGCATTAAAAAATTTTTAACTGATTGTGCTAACACTGGTGTAATGGTAGTTTTAAATATGCACAATTTTGCTAGGTACAAAATAAATGGTCAAGAGTATCTTATTGGCTCACCAGAAGTACCTGTAAAAGCATTTAAAGATGTTTGGAAAAAATTAGCACAAGAGTTAAAATCTTTCAATAATATCTATGGGTTAGATATTATGAACGAACCTCATGATATGGGTGGTTATTCTTGGTTTAATATTGCACAAGAAACCATCAATACAATACGTCAAGTAAATAAAGAAGTAGCAATAATGATTGAAGGCGAAAGTTATTCTAACGCTGTAAACTGGAATACTTTTAACGATCGTTTAAAATATTTACAAGATTCAAGTGATAATTTGGTATACAATGCACATTGTTATTTTGATGCGGATAATTCTGGTAGGTATGTGCAAAGTTTTGACCATGCAAATGTTACTGCACAAACAGGTGTACAAAAAGTAAAACCATTTATTGATTGGTTAAAGGCTAATGGTAAAAGAGGTTTTATAGGCGAGTTTGGTATACCTAAAAACGATAGTCGTTGGTTACCTGTATTAGATAATTTTCTTAAGTATTTAACTGCCAATAATATTAGTGGTTCATATTGGGCTGCTGGCCAATGGTGGAAAAGTTATCCTTTATCTCTCCATCCGGTTGCTGGAAACGATCAACCACAAATGGGGGTATATGCAAAATATCTGCAAAATCCTGCCACTAACCCTGCACTAGCTATGAGTAGGGCGGTAGCTACAAGATAATATGGTTTTGGGAAAGAGTAAAGGTCTAGGCGTTATGCCTAGGCTTTTTTTGGGCCGATAGGTAAAAATGCGATAAGTTTTTTGTTTGTTAATAAAAAAACTTACTTTCGTTTTTAGAACATCCTATTCTATGAAGCCAATATTCTATCTAAACGAATATCGAACTGCTGCTTTTTGTGCATCCCGCACTAGGCAGTTACGTTGGCTGCGTGGTTTTAGTCCCCCTTTAATTTACGATTCAAATTTATACACTAAATCATTGTGTTTTAGTAGCATCAATTGTTTGCAACAAACGCTTGGCTGCGGTAGTTTTACTATCGTACAGCCATTTTTTTGCGTTATACTGTTCAGTGTTTTTAGTACTTATATGTTAAGAGGCAGTACTTATTTTATTATTGGTGCACCATTTTTTTATTTTTCTCCTAACATAATCGCTTTTATTAAACCACTGTTAATATCTGCAACCAATTCCAATGAAATAATATTTAAAATTCAATTATCAAACCATTTAAAAAAAATTATATGATAACTTAGATTAAAAACTACGCTAATGCTTTGTTCGGTTCATCCAAAGCTGTAAACTGCCTAGTAACCAATAATGCAAAGTTTTCGGCTTTTAATAAATTAATTAAAATAACTTATATTGTATAAATAACTGTTTTTGATTTTATTAAAAGTGTTAAATAATTGTATTAAAAAGACACCTCAACGTCAACCATCCAATATCCTAAATAATATCCTAAAATATGAAATCCATGAAATCTATTATTCTATTCATTTTATCATTGTGCCTTTACGTTACAGTAACTTTTGCACAAGCTTCGGTACTACCTTTTGGTGTGGCACTTTGTGGTGCCGAATTCGGAACTGAGAGTCTGCCTGGTCAGTACAATAAAAACTACATTTATCCGCAAAAATCCGAAATAGAGTATTTTGCTGATAAAGGTGTTGCCTTAATGCAACTGCCATTTAGGTGGGAACGAATTCAGCACGAATTGTATGGCCCATTAGATGCGCAAGAACTTGCAAGAATGAAGAAGTTTTTACACGATTGCGATTCTACTGGTGTAGCAGTTATCTTAAACATGCACAACTTTGGACGATACAAGTCAAATGGTATAGAAAACATTATTGGCTCACCAATGGTACCTATAAACGCTTATAAAGATGTATGGAAAAAACTTACAAGCGAATTAAATGGTTTTAATAATATTTATGGGTTAGATATTATGAATGAACCACACGATATGGGCCCTTATTCGTGGTTTGTATCGGCACAAGAGGCTATTTCTGCTATAAGGCAAGTGAATGTAGATGTGCCAATAATGGTGCAAGGTGAGAGTTACTCAAATGCTATAAACTGGGCTAAATTTAACGATAATCTTAAAAACCTCTACGACCCATCTAACAGAATTGTTTATAACGCACATTGTTATTTTGATAATGATAACTCTGGTCGCTATCAATTTAGTTATGATGCTATGGGGGTAAATGTGCAAACAGGTGTAGAAAAAGTAAAACCGTTTATTGAGTGGTTAAAAGAGAATGGTAAAAGAGGATTTGTAGGTGAATTTGGGGTGCCTAAAAATGATACGCGTTGGTTACCTATGTTAGATAATTTTCTAAAATATTTAACTGCAAATGATATAAGTGGCTCGTATTGGGCGGCTGGCCAATGGTGGAAAAGTTATCCGTTGTCGCTGCATCCTGTTGCAGGAAACGATCAGCCACAAATGGGTGTTTATGCAAAATATTTACAAAATAGTAGTAACCCTGTAATAGCATTAAGTACAACTGTTGCATCTAGATAATGTAATAGTTATCAATTAGTTAAATTATTTTTTTTACTTTTTAGGATTATCATGCATATTTTTTTTTATAATTTAAAAAATCATTTTTGAAATAAGTTTTTCTATTGACCTCAAGAAATCTAAATATTGGTATATTAGCTTTATCATAGCTGAATATGCCCCCTAAAGTCTTAATTAGAAAGCCCAGTAATTTTTCAATATCGCTTAACAGCAGCATTGTAATTTGCAACGAGTGTTTACAAAAAAGCAATGTACTAGGATACGCCATCGAATCAATAATAAATAAAAGTTTTATAACTCTTATTGCACCACAGCACCAACACATATTTTTAGAAACCATTGAGTTGCTTAACTCATCTTCTAAAAAAAAGGTAGCAACTGTAACATTACAGTGTGTAACTGCCTCAAAAAAAAAATATTGGTATTCGCTAGATATTTATAAGCAGAAGCCCTCTACTACTAATACATACTTTTTAATTTCTGCTACAAATATTCATTCCTTTAAGCTTACAGAAGAGGCGTTGCAAAAGCAATTAGCTGAAAAAAATAAAACAATAGAAGCATTACAAAGCACTTACCAAATTAATGAAGCTATTGTAAATAATTCTAACGCTATTATAATTACGGTTGATGTAAACAACAAAATTTCTGGTATTAGCAGGTATACCGAAAAAATGATAGGGTTTACTATTAAAGAAGTAAAGGGTAAAGATCCTTTAGATATATTGTTGCCAAAAACACATTATCCAGATTATCATAAAAAAATAAAAAATCTTCGTGAGCGTGGCGATTTTTCTAATCCATACGAAGGACTTTTACGTACTAAAAATGGTAAAGAACTTGTAATTAGTTGGATGAGTAACCCATTAATTTTAAATGGTAAAAACATTGGTAGAGTGAGTATTGGTAAAGATGTGACAGATGTAAAAACTAAGGAACAAGCGCTAATAGATAGAGAAAATACGTTCAGGCATATTGCCGAAAATATTCCATTGCCTGTATCAATATGTAACCAGCTGGGGCAAACAGTTTTTTTAAATAAAAAATTTCTTGAAATTATTGGCTACTCAATTGAGGAAATACCTACCGTAGCCTCAGCTTACAACTACATTAAGTACACGCAGGCACAACTGGTAGAGCAGGGGCAGAAAGAGTGGGAAAATTTATTTGCAGCCTTTAGTATGGGTACAAGTGCTAAGTTTCCTGTAATGGAGCGTATCATTATTTGTAAGGATGGTACGCAGAAGCATTTTGAAATTTCGTTTTCATTAGAAAATAACATGTTGTATGTTATATATAATGATATAACAGCCAATGTTTTGTACAGCCATAATTTAAGAAAGCAGAAAGACTTTTACGAAACTATTTTAAATAATATCCCTTCTGATGTTTCGGTATTTGATAATAATCATAAGTATTTGTTTGTAAATCCAGTATCGGTAAGCGATGCCAGTTTAAGACAATGGTTAATTGGTAAAACCGATGAAGACTATTGTTTATTAAAAAACATACCGTTAAATATTGTGGCTGATAGACGACAATTATTTAATGATGTAAAAAAATCTAAATCGCTAAAAAACTGGGAAGAATCGCTAATAAACGAGGATGGTGAAGCCGAGTATTATTTACGAAAATTGTTTCCTGTGCTAAATGCAGCGGGCGACATGGAGCTTGCAATAAGCTACTCGGTAAATGTTACAGATTTAAAAAATGCTCAAAAGCGTTTAATTGAAAGCGAAAAGCGTTTTAGACGTATAGCCGACAACACACCCATACCCATCTGCAATTTTGATATGAATATGAATATTACTTATATCAATCAGAAATTTTTAGATATAAGTGGGTACACTTTTGATGATGTAACAAAATCGGATGCTTGGCCACATTTTATTTATTATCCTGATGCAGAAAGTGTTGAAAATGGGAGACAGGAATGGTTAAGTGCTATTGAAAATAAATGGAGAAATCCTAAAGGTAAAACACCCGTTTTAGAGCGAACAATTATTTGTAAAAATGGTGAACATAAAATATTTGAAATAAGCTTTACGGTAAATAATAAATTGGTATATGCTATTTTAAATGAAGTTACCGAACGTAAAAAAGCAGAGGCATTATTATTTGAGAGTGAGCAGCGTTTTAAAGCACTTGCCGAAAACATGCCTATTGCTATAGGTAGTCATCATATTGATGGCGAGGTAATGTTTTTAAACAAGTTTTTTGTTGAAACTATTGGTTATACAAACAAAGATATTCCTACTCTAAAAGAGTGGTATATACGCACACAGCCAAACCAAGAAACAAGGCAAATACTATATAATCACTGGTTAGAAACAGTGGCTGCTTACAGGCGAGGCGAACTGCAACAAGTACCAGATATAGAGACATCAATTCTCTGTAAAAATGGTACTATAAAAACGTTTAGCTTTTTATTCAGCATTTACAAAGATTTGGTTTACATCATGTTAGTAGATATTACAGAGCGTAAAAAAGCTGAAAAAGAGTTGATAGAATCACATTCTCAACTAAGAGAATTGGCATCGCATTTACAAAAAATTAGAGAAGAAGAAAGAAAATATATTGCAAGAGAAATTCATGACGAACTAGGCCAGTTGATTACAGGGCTAAAAATGGATATAAGTATTACCAAAAAAAAGGTAGAAAAACAAGCACCAGAACTTGG